>NZ_JBITCT010000011.1:0-242566 GCF_044453465.1 Streptomyces sp. NPDC051677 | reverse complement strand
CGGGCAGAACCCGCCCGTGACGGCCAACTGCCCGCTACACTCCCACCGCTCGACGTTTCCCCAGGTCAAGCCACGAAGTACTGCTGGAGTACTAGGCCTTTCCCGGGACTTTCGTCAGGGGGTCGGCGTGAGCATCGTGACCATGGAGTACGAGGAGTACGACGAGTACGGGCAGTCCAAGGAGTCCAGGGAGCCCGGGGACCGTGGGGAGCCCGTCCCGGCCGGTGCGGGCGCGTTCCTCTCGGTGCGGGACCTGTGCGTCAGCTTCAGCACGGAGGACGGTGTCGTCCGCGCCGTCGACGGGCTCTCCTTCGACCTCGACCGCGGACGCACCCTCGGCATCGTCGGCGAGTCGGGATCCGGGAAGTCCGTCACCAACCTGACCATCCTCGGACTGCACAACCCGATGTTCACCGCCGTCGAGGGCGAAATCCTGCTGGAGGGGCAGGAGTTGACCACGGCCCGGGAGTCGGAGCTGGAGCGGCTGCGCGGCGACAAGGTCGCGATGATCTTCCAGGACCCGCTCACCGCGCTCTCCCCGTACTCCACCGTGGGCCGGCAGATCGCCGAGCCGTACCGCAAGCACCGGGGCGCCTCGAAGAAGGCCGCCTGGGAGCGCACGGTGGAGATGCTCGGCAGGGTCGGCATCCCCAACCCCCGGGAGCGGGCGAAGGACTACCCGCACCAGTTCTCCGGCGGTATGCGGCAGCGCGCGATGATCGCGATGGCCCTGGTCTGCGACCCCGACCTGCTGATCGCCGACGAGCCGACCACGGCCCTCGACGTGACCGTCCAGGCGCAGATCCTCGACCTGCTCAAGGAGCTCCAGGAGGAGTTCGGCACCGCGATCATCTTCATCACGCACGACCTCGGCGTCATCGCCGACGTGGCCGACGACATCATGGTGATGTACGCGGGCAGCGCGATCGAGCACGGGACGAAGGAGCAGGTGCTGCGCTCACCGCAACACCCGTACACCTGGGGCCTTCTGAACTCCATGCCCCGGCTGGGCGCGGACCCGGACACCCCGCTCGCCCCCATCCCCGGCGCCCCGCCGTCCCTGCTCACCCCGCCGCCCGGCTGCCGCTTCCACCCCCGCTGCGCCTTCCAGGACCGGGTCGGCGGCAACCGGTGCGCCGCCGAGCGACCCCTCCTGACCCCGGACCGCGCCTCGGCCTGCCATCTGACGACGGAACAGAAGCGGACCATCTTCGTCGACGAGATCAAGCCCCGGTTGGGGTAGGGGGCTTCGACCTCAGGCGCCGGACGGGCCGGTGTGTGCCGGCGTCGCCACGGTGATGATCTCCGGGCTGGCCGGGGTCAACGGGCCCCGGCGCCAGTCCCCGTACTGCTCCACCACCCGCAGCCCCGCCTCCGTCAGGAAACCGGTCAGGGCCTCGGGGTCGAGGAAGCGGAGCGTCCCGCGGCTGACGCGGCGGCCGAACGAGCCGGGTGAGCCGGGTGAGCCGGGTGAGTCAGACGAGCCGGGTGAGTCAGGAGAGTCGAAGGTCGTCGTGAACGTCACCCGGTCGCCGGACGGCTCGTTCTCGACCTCGTGCCAGACCCGTACGACACGGCCGTCCGCGTCGGTGACCTCGCGCACCCGGTCCGGGGTCCAGGTCTCCCAGTCCCGCGCGCCCGGGTTGCGGGTCTCGAACACGAACCGTCCGCCGGCGCCGAGGGCGGACCGGACGGCCCTCAGCGCGGTGCGCAGTTCGTCGTCGCCGAGGAACACCTGGAAGGCGTGGCCCTTCATCACGACGAGGTCGAACTCGCCGTTCCACCGGTGGGTGCGCAGGTCGCCCAGCAGCCACTGGACGCCGGGCGCCCGGCGCCGGGCCTGGACGAGCATCGCGGCCGCCGGGTCGAGGCCGGTGAGGCGGCCCGGGTGGCCGTCCGCCGCGGCCCGCGCGAGGACCCGGCCCGTGCCGCAGCCGACGTCGAGCACGGCGTCGGCGGAACTCACCAGGCCCAGGTAGAAGTCGTCGTCCGGGCCCCATGGCCAGACGCTGTCGTACAGTGCGGCGAGTGCGAGATCCGCGAACGAATGATCGACCACCGCGGCAGTCTGCCACACACGGTTACGACCCAGGACAAGATCCGTCGCCTCGACCAGCGCCTCGGGAAGCCTCGACAATCGCTTCGACAATCGCCTCGACAAGCGGACAGGCGGCCGGACATGCTCTGCGCGATGACGAGAACAGACGACATGCCCACCGCGTGGGACGAACGCACCCAGCTCACCACGTTCCTCGACTACGTCCGCGACACCGTCCGCGCCAAGTGCGAGGACCTCTCCGACCCCGACGCCCGCAAGGCGCCCCTGCCCGGCTCGCCGCTGATGACCCCGAGCGGCCTGGTCAACCATCTGCGCTGGGTCGAGTACTACTGGTTCCAGGTGGTGTTCCTCGGCGAGGAGGACGAGGGACCGTGGACCGACGAGGACCCCGACCGCGAGATGCGCGTCGCCGTCGACTTCCCGCTCGCGCGCCTCCTCGACGAGTACGCCGAACAGGCCGAGCGGTACCGGGAACTGGTCGCCGGTCACGACCTCGACACCAAGGCCAAGCGGGCGTCCCGCGACGGCCGCCCTGTCGACCTGCGCTGGATCCTCCTGCACCTGATCGAGGAGACGGCCCGGCACAACGGCCACCTCGACATCCTGCGCGAGGTGATCGACGGCACGACCGGCGTCTAGACAGGTCTTGGGCGGTCCCAGGCGGGCCCCAGGAGCGGGCCCGAGGAGCGGGCCCGAGGAGCGGGCCCGAGGAGCGGGCCCGAGGCAGGCCCCGGCCAGGCCCCGGGCAGGTCCCGGGCAGCGAAAGACCGCTGAAAGACCGATGAAAGACCGCTGAAAGAGAGCAGAAAGGCGGCTCGCCGAGACTGGTGATGCGGGGCGGGCGACCGACGGGGGACACGCGGCGTCCGCCCCGCTTCACCTCATGCCGGTGCCGCCCTTTGCCGCACCTTGTCCGGGCCCGGTGGTGGCCGGATCACGCCCACCGGCGGCCCGTCCGTTCCCGTTGGCGAAGGTCGGCGTTGCCCGGCCGTCGCCCCTGGACTACGTTCTGTGAATGCTCTCCCCACGGCCCCGGTTCCGCCTGCTCGGACCCCTGGACGTCGAGATCGACAGACGGGCCGTCGTGCTGACCGGCCGGCAACGTGCGCTGTGCGCGGTGCTCCTGCTGCACGCCAACCACGTCGTCTCCGTCGACCGGCTGATTCAGTGCCTCTGGGACGACCGCCCGCCCGGTGCCGGCGCGGCCCGCGTACGGGCCCTCGTGGCGGAGGTCCGGCGTGCCCTCGGTCCGGCGGGGACACAGTTGCTGACCACGAGACGGCCCGGGTACGTCATGCATGCGGGGCCGGACGAGCTCGACCTGCTGGCCTTCGAGAACCTCATCAGGGACGGCTCGCGGGCCGCGGCCGACGGCGAGTGGCGGACCGCCCGGCGCTGCGGCGAACAGGCCCTGGCGCTGTGGCGGGACGAGCCGCTGGCCGACCTGTCGGAGGTCGCGGTGCGCGAGGCCGAGCGGCAACGCCTCGGCGAACTGCACCTCGTGGCCCGGGAGGGCATGGCCGAGGCGGAGATCGAGACCGGCCGGCACCGTGAGGCCATCGCCGAACTCCTCCGGCTGACCGCCGCCCACCCGCTGCGCGAACGCCCGCACGGGCTGCTGATGCGCGCCCTGCACCTGGACGGCCGCAGCGCGGAGGCCCTGGAGCTGTACACGGCGTTGCGGCGGCGCATGGTGGGCGAACTGGGCATGGAGCCCTCGGCCGACCTCAGGGACCTGCAACAGCGCCTGCTGCGCGGCGGCAGCGTCTCGGGCGGCGGCGGCACCGCCGGCAGCGGTGTCCTGGGCGGCGGCGTCGCCGGTCGGGCCGGCTCAGGCGGCGCCGCGGCGGCGCAGCAGGCCGCGGTCGCGGCCGAGCGGCCGGTGCCGCGTCAACTCCCGCCCACGCCACGTCGTTTCGTCGGCCGCGACCGGGAACTCGACCGGCTCGACTCCTGTCTGCGCACCGCCGAACCGCTCGCCCTGATCGTGGGACCGGCGGGCGTCGGCAAGAGCGCCCTCGCCTTGAACTGGGCCCACCGGGTCGCCGACCGCTTCCCCGACGGCCAGCTCTTCCTCGACATGCGGGGCTTCGACAACGCCGAGCCGATGACCCCCGAGGAGGCCCTGCCGCTGCTCCTGCAGGGCCTCGGGTGCGCCCCGCGTGACATCCCGCTGGGCGCCGAGGCGCAGACCGCGCTGTACCGGACGCTGCTGGCGGAGCGCCGGGTGCTGGTCGTCCTGGACGACGTGGCCGACGCGTCGTACGTACGGCAGCTGCTGCCCGCCTCGGCGGGCTCGCTGACGCTCGTGACGAGCCGGGACAAGCTCAGCGGCCTGGTCACCCTGGACGGCGCCTACCGGGTCTCCTGCGACGTCCTCGACAGCGCCGCCGCACTGGAGCTGATCAGCGGCGCGGTCGGCGCGGAGGCCGTGGCCGCCGACCCGGAGGCCGCGGCCCGGCTGGTCGAGCTCTGCGACCGGCTGCCGCTCGCCCTGTGCGTCGCGGGCTCCTGGATCGGCGACCGGCCAGGCAGTATCCGCGCCTACGTACGCGACCTCGCCGACCGGGGCCGGCTCGCCCGGCTGCATGTCGAGGGCGAGGAGTCCGTCGCCGTACGGGCCGCGCTCGACCTGTCGTACGGGGCGCTGCCGGACGAGGCACGCCGGGCCTTCCGCTGTCTGGGCGCGCTGCCGGGCACGGGCCGGTCGGTCACGGCGGCCGCCGCCGGCGCGGGCCTCGACGAGCGGCGGCTGGCCGACCTGCTGCGGCTGGCCCAGCGCGTCCACCTGCTGCGCGACGTCGAACTCGGCCGCCCGGCCTGGCACGACCTCGTGCACGAGTACGCCCGCGACCGCACGGCCGCCGAGGACGCCCCCGAGGAGCAGGCCGCCTCCGTCACGCGCGTCCTCGACCACTACCTCCAGAGCGTCGTCAACGCCGCCGCCACGGCCGGCCTGTACGTGATGCGCACCCGGCCGGGCGCCGTCGAGGGCTCCCTGCCGCGGGAGTTCGCGACGACCGAGGAGGCGTACGCCTGGTTCGACGGCGAGTGGGACGACATCGCGGCCGCGATCGGGCACGCCGCCGAGCACGGCCCCGCGCCGTACGTGTGGTGGCTGGTGGACGCGCTGCAGGACCTGTTCCACCACCGTCGTCCGCTGTCCGACTGGATGCGGCTGGCCACCCTCGCCCGGGAGGTGGCCCAGCGCGACGGGGACGAGGTCGGTCAGGCCGCCATGTGCCTGTCCCTGGGCAGCGCCCGCTGGCGCAACGGCGACCTGCGGGGCGCCCTGGCGGAGTACGAGGAGGGGGAGGTGCTGGCGCGCCGGGCCGGCTGGGCGTACGGCGAGGCCGGCAGCCTCCAGGGCAAGGGCGTCACCCTCAAGCTGCTGGGGGAGCTGCGCCGCGCGCTGCCCTGCTACGACCGCGCCCTCGCGCTCTACCGCACGCTGGGCAACGCCAGGAACGAAGAGATCATGCTGATCAACACGGCGTCGCTGAACCTCGCCCTGGGTCGCCTGGACGCGGCCGAGGAGGCGGCGTGCGCGGCCCTCGACCTGATCGGCGACGCGGCCCACCACAACCGCGCGATGGCCCTCGTCAACCTCGCCCTGATCCGCCAGAAGCAGGCCCGGTTCGACGACGCGACGGCGGCGCTGCGCACCTGCTTCCTCGTCTCCCGCGACTCCGGCTCCACCTACACCGAGGCGGTCGCCCTGGAGGCGCTCGGCCGGGTCCGCGCCGACGCCGGCCAGGACGAGCGCGCGCTGCTCGCCTACGAGGACGCGCTCGCCGTCTCCCGCAGGGTGGAGAACCGCAACTGTCAGGTCGACAGCCTGGTCGGGATCGCCTCCGTGAAACTGCGCGCGGGCCAGGCCGACGAGACGGCCGAACACCTCGACGCCGCCTTCGAGATCGCCGAGCGCACCGGCCACCGCGCGGGCCTCGTCGAGGTCCTGCTGGCCCGCGCCGACCTCGCCCGCGCGCAGGGCCGACCCGCCGAGGCCCTGGACTGCCTGGAGCGCGCCGAGGGCCTCGCGACCGACGGCAACCCCCTCACCCTCCCGCGCGTCCACCTCACGGCCGCCCTGACCCTCCTGGACGCCGGTGCCCCGGCCGACGCCCGCACCGCCGCGACCCGCGCGGTCGACCTGGCCCGCACCTCCGGCCAACGCCTCCTGCACACCCGCGCCACCGAGGCCCTCGCCGCCGCCCACGAGGCCACCGGCGACCCGGGCCCGGTGCAGGAGCACCGGACGGCGGCGCGAACCCCGCACGAGCCCCCGGCCCCCCGGCCCCCGTCCGGCGTCCCCGTCCCAACCGGCGACCCGGGCCCGGCGCAGGAGCACCGGACGGCGGCGCGAACCCCGCACGAGCCCCCGGCCCCCCGGCCCCCGTCCGGCGTCCCCGTCCCAACCGGCGACCCGGGCCCGGTGCAGGAGCACCGGACGGCGGCGCGAACCCCGCACGAGCCCCCGGTCCCCCGGCCCCCGTCCGGCGTCCCCGCTCGGTACCGGCACCGGCACCGTGAGCTTCCCCCGGACGCGGAGTCCCGGCTGACCCTCTACCTGACCGAGCACTTCGACGGCTGACACCCTCCCCCACTCTCATCTTCGTTCGAGCGGGGGGACCCCCACCTCGCCGCCGTCAGCGGGCGGACGTCGCGTACGCGCTGCCGAGCCGCAGCCGGGGGTCGCGGGCGAGGATGCGTTCCTGCAGGGACCGCAGGTCCGGGCCCGGCTCGCACCCCAGCAGGTCGACCATCCGCAGGCGCAGCACCTGGAAGCAGTCCAGCGCGTCCGCCTGGCGGCCGCCCCGGTGCAGGGCGAGCATCAGCAGGCCCGCGACCTTCTCGTCGAAGGGGTGCATCTCGGCCAGCCACTGCAACTGCGGCAGGCACTCGTCGTGCCGCCCCGCCCGCAGGGACAGCTCCGTGCTGCCGACCAGCGCCTCCCGGTGCTCGCGCCGCAGCGCGACCCGCGCCGACTCCGCCCAGGCCGTGCGGACGTCCGACAGCGGCTCGCCCCGCCACAGCTCCAGCGCCCGCGCGTAGAGGCCGAGAGCGGCGTCGGCGTCCCCGGTGCGGGCGGTCTGCTGCGCCTGCCGGACCAGGCCGCGGAACCGCGCGGTGTCGACCCGCTCCTCGTCGATCGCGAGGACGTACCCGCCCCGCTTGCGGGCCAGTTCGAAACCTTCGTCCCGCTGCCCGTCGGCCCGCAGCGCCTTGCGCAGCCCGGTGGCCTGGATGTACAGCGCGTCCCGCGGATGCTGCGGCCGGCGCTCCTGCCAGACCCGCTCGATCAGCGTCTCGTCGGCCACGAAGGCCCCGGGGGTCCACGCCAGCGCCGCCAGCAGCAGTTTGGTGCCGTGCGGCAGCGGCATCTTGTCACCGGACCACGCCCGCGCCTCGACACACCCCAGCAGCTGGATTTCCATGCCGTACCCCCGTACCTCGAACCACGTGAGTCACCACTGTGAGCACGGGGTGTTCGGGTGGCGCATGGATGCTGCACGGGCCGCCGAGACCGGACCGGGCCTTCGGAGAAGGGCCGCGAGGCGGTCGGCGGTTAAGGAACACGTAGGGAAAACCCTTCATTCTGGGCATGGAGTCCGCCCGAAGCCACTCTCCCTACTAGCCTGCTGTGTGAATGGAGGACCTGCGCGGCTCGAGCGCACCTCCGTGGAGCTCGGGGCGCCCCGTCGTGGGGCCTACCGATTCGGCCGATGCACACGGCCAGTCTGGCGGCAAGTGATTTTCCCCTCTCTGATGTCCGGAATGCGGACGGCCGCCCCCGATAGATGTGTAACAAGTCCGTTTCGCAGCGATCTTTCTCCTAGCTGTTTGTCCGGATTTTGGAAGAAGTACACGTCAGGTGTGATCGAACCGAGACCTTTGGGGTGTGGTTCGCCCTTCGCCCATGGCAGATAGTTAGGCGCGTAGAGCTCGGATGGAACGGGTCACGCGCTGCAGCTGCGGCGACTCCCGAGCGCAGGGGGCACCTGACTATTTCAGGCACCGGTGACGGTGGTGTCATGTGCTCCTTCATGCGGTGAACCAATGGACTCATGAGGAGGAGCCCCATGCGTGGTGCCAAGAGCGCCAAGTGGGTTGCGATAGCCGCCGTTGTGGCGCTGGGTGCGACGGCCTGTGGCGGTGGCGGGGACGAAGGCGGCGCGGGCAAGGGCAACGGCACCCTGTCGGTGGAGATCAGTGAACCGCAGAACAGCCTGGTTCCCACCAACACCTACGAGACCGAGGGCGGCCAGGTCATCAACGCCCTCTTCACGGGTCTGACCAAGCTTGACGCCGACAACAAGGTCGTCAACGCGATGGCGCAGTCGATCGAGTCCACGGACAACAAGGTCTGGACGATCAAGCTGAAGCCGGGCTACACCTTCCACAACGGGGAGAAGGTCACCGCCCAGTCCTTCATCGACGCCTGGAACTACGGCGCCGACCAGACCAACGCCCAGCAGACCAACCCGCTGTTCAGCCACATCCAGGGCTACAGCGACCTGAACCCGGGCGAGGGCAAGAAGCCCACGACCGACAAGTTGTCCGGTCTGAAGGCCGTCGACGAGAACACCCTGCAGGTCACGCTGACCGGCGCGTTCTCGGCGTTCCCGTCGCAGCTCTCCTTCACCGCGTTCGTGCCGCTGCCGAAGGCGTTCTTCAAGGACCCCAAGGGCTTCGGCGAGGCCCCGATCGGCAACGGCCCCTTCCAGATGAAGGGGAAGTTCAAGCACAACGAGGTCATCAGCACCACGAAGTACGACAAGTACCCGGACGCCTCGAAGATCGAGGTCAAGGCTGTCGACTTCAAGATCTACTCGAACCTCGACACCGCCTATAAGGACCTCGTCGCGGGCAACCTCGACAGCCTGCTGACGATCCCGACCTCGGGTCTGTCGACGTACAAGAAGGACCTGCCGAACCGCACGATCGACGAGGCCGACTCGGCCGTCGGTTACATCGGCTTCCCGATCAAGTACAACAAGGCCTTCCAGAACGCGGACCTGCGCAAGGCGATCTCTATGTCGATCGACCGTCAGACGATCGCCGACAAGATCTTCCTCGGCGCCCGTACCCCGGCCGACGACTACATCAGCCCCATCATCGACGGCTACCGCAAGGGAGCCTGTGGCGAGGCCTGCACGCTGAACCCGGCCAAGGCCAAGGAGCTCTACAAGAAGAGCGGCGGTCTGCCCGGCAACACGCTGGAGATCGGCTACAACGCCGACGGCGGCCACAAGGAGTGGGTCGAGGCGGTCTCCAACCAGATCCAGCAGAACCTGGGCGTCAAGGTGACGGCCAAGCCGTTCGAGCAGTTCCAGACCATCCTGAACGACCTGGACGCCAAGAAGTACAGCGGTGCCTTCCGTATGGCCTGGAGCATGGACTACCCGGACATGGAGGACTACCTCCGTCCGGTCTTCTCCAAGGACGCCATCGCCAACGGCTCGAACTACTCGGGTTACGTCAACGAGACGTTTGAGAAGCTCCTCGTCGAGGGTGACCAGGCCCCGTCGCACGAGGAGGCCGTCAAGAAGTACCAGCAGGCCGACGACGTCGTGCTCAAGGACCTGCCGTACATCCCGGTGTACTTCTACACGATGAACGCCGGCTTCAGCGACAAGATCAAGTCGATGAAGGTCGCCGGTCACCAGATCCTGTGGGACACGGTCAAGCTCAGCTGACCCGAGTCTGAGCAGTTCCGAAACACAGCGGAACAGGGTGAGCAGGGGGGTGCTCGAAGCCTTCCCCTGTTCACCCCTTCTGCCGTCTCCCGTCCGACAGTGCCGCCTTCCCGGCAGCGGGCGGGTCGAGCACCCCCCTCTGGAGTACCGATGGGCCGATACGTCGTGCGCCGCCTCCTGCAGGTAATCCCTGTGATGATTGGCGTCACGTTCATCATCTTCTGCCTGGTCTTCGCTCTGCCCGGCGACCCGATCCAGGCACTGGCTGGCGACAAGCGCGCCGACCCCAACGTCGCGGCGATCCTCCGCGCGCATTACCACCTCAACGAACCGCTCTACCAGCAGTACTGGCACTACATCAGTGGCGTCTTCACCGGTGACCTCGGTGAGACCTACAACGGACGTGCCATCACCGACATCGTGTCGGAGCGGTTCCCCGTCACCCTGAAGCTCGGGCTGACCGCCTTCGCCCTCGAGGCCGTCATCGGCATCGTGGCGGGCATCTTCTCCGCGCTCAAGCGGGGCAAGTTCCTCGACAACGTGGTGCTGGTCTCCACGCTGGTGCTGATCTCGATCCCGGTCTTCGTGCTCGGCAGCGTGCTCCAGCTCGAGTTCGGTGTGAACCTCAAGATCACGCCGGTGGCCGGCATCCAGCAGGGCTGGCCGCAGAGTTACATCCTTCCGGCCATCGTGCTCGCCGCGACCTCGATGGCATACATCGCCCGGCTCACCCGGGCGAGCATGACGGAGTCGATCCGCGCCGACTACGTGCGCACGGCGATCGCCAAGGGTCTGCCACAGCGCCGGGTCATCGGCCTGCACGCCCTGCGCAACTCGCTGATTCCGGTCATCACCTTCCTGGGCTTCGACCTCGGCGCCCTCATGGGCGGCGCCATCATCACCGAGCGCGTGTTCAACATGCCCGGCATCGGCGGCCAGTTGGCCCAGTCCCTCTATCTGCGCGAGCGTCCCGTCGTGGTCGGGCTGGTCACCCTCCTGGTGCTGATCTACCTGGTGGCGAACCTGCTCGTGGACCTGATGTACGCCGTGCTCGACCCGAGGATCCGTTATGAGTGAGAAGACGATAGAGAGGCCGACCACCGACGAGGCCGCCCTCGCCAAGGAGATCGAGGCCGAGGAGAAGGCGGCGGCACGTCAGGCGAGCCTGTTCAAGGACGGCTGGGCGGACCTGCGCAAGCGCCCGATGTTCATCGTGTCGGGGCTCGTCATCGTGTTCCTGCTGGCCCTGGCGATCGCCCCCGGCCTGTTCACGGCGCGGTCCCCGTTCTCGGACGGCTTCTGTCAGCTCCAGAACTCCATGACCCCGCCCACGTCCGGGCACCTGTTCGGCTACGACGTGCAGGGCTGCGACATCTACACGCGGACCGTGTACGGCGCGCGCAACTCGATCATCGTCGGTGTCGTGACCACCATCATCACGACGCTGATCGGCGGCCTGGTGGGCATGCTGGCCGGCCTGGTCGGCGGCTGGATCGACGCGGTGCTGTCCCGCGTCACCGAGGTCTTCTCGGCGCTGCCGCTGCTCGTCGGCGGTCTGCTGATCATGTCGATCTGGGGCGGCGGCGACGTCTGGTCGGTGTCCTTGATCATGGCGATTCTCGGCTGGCCCCAGGTCTTCCGCATCATGCGCGGCGAGGTCATCTCCAACAAGTACAACGACTACGTGGCGGCGGCTCGTGCGCTGGGCGCGGGCTCGGGGCGGATCGCGTTCCGGCACATCCTGCCGAACACGCTGGCCCCCGTCATCGTCATCACCACCATGAACCTGGGCGTCTACATCGCGGCCGAGGCCGCCCTGTCCTACCTGGGCATCGGCATCCAGTACCCCAACATCTCCTGGGGTCTGATGATCAGTGACGCGCAGGACCGGTTCCTGACCTCGCCGCACGCACTGCTGTTCCCGGCCGGCGCCCTGAGCATCACCGTGCTGGCGTTCATCATGCTCGGCGACGTGGTACGCGACGCCTTCGACCCCAAGATGCGCTGAGGGAGGCGTACGTGACCATCATCGATCCGACAGACGCCATCCCGGCTCCGCGTGACGGAGAGAAAACCGGCCCACTCCTCGAAGTGCGGGACCTGCACGTCGAGTTCCACACCCGTGAGGGCGTGGTCCGGGCCGTCAACGGCGTCAACTACTCCGTGAGCTCCGGTGAGACCCTCGCCGTCCTCGGCGAGTCCGGCTCCGGCAAGTCCGTGACCGCGCAGGCCATCATGGGCATCCTCGACATGCCGCCGGCCCGCATCCCCAAGGGCGAGATCCGCTTCCACGGCCGGGACATGCTCGCCATGTCCGAGGAGGAGCGGCGCAAGCTGCGCGGCGCCCGCATCGCGATGATCTTCCAGGACGCGCTGTCCTCCCTCAACCCCGTACTCAGCGTGGGCTTCCAGCTCGGTGAGATGTTCCGCGTCCACCAGGGACTGTCCCGCAAGGCGGCCAAGGCCAAGGCCGTCGAACTGATGGACCGGGTGAAGATCCCGGCCGCCGCGGCGCGCGTGAACGACTACCCGCACCAGTTCTCGGGCGGCATGCGCCAGCGCATCATGATCGCGATGGCGCTCGCTCTGGAGCCGGACCTGATCATCGCCGACGAGCCGACCACGGCCCTCGACGTGACGGTCCAGGCGCAGGTGATGGACCTGCTCGCGGAGTTGCAGCGCGAGTACCGGATGGGCCTGATCCTCATCACCCACGACCTCGGTGTCGTCGCGGACGTCGCCGACAAGATCGCGGTCATGTACGCGGGCCGGATCGTGGAGACGGCGCCGGTGCACGAGCTGTACAAGCGCCCCGCACACCCCTACACGCGCGGGCTGCTCGACTCGATCCCGCGCCTGGACCAGAAGGGGCAGGAGCTCTACGCGATCAGGGGCCTGCCGCCCAACCTGCTGAAGGTGCCGCAGGGCTGTGCCTTCAACCCGCGCTGCGAACGCGCGCAGGACGTGTGCCGCACGGACGTTCCGCCGCTGGTCCAGGTGACCGAGCGGGACGGGACGGACCTGCCCGGCCGCGCCAGCGCGTGTCACTTCTGGAAGGAGACCATCCATGGCTGAGACGACCAAGGCCACCGAGCCCGAGGACGCCACGCCCAACGTCTCGCCGCTGGAGATCGCCGACGTGCACTCGGTGGAGGAGAAGGTCGCCGCGCTCGACGTGCCCGTCGAGCGCGGCGAACCGATCCTGCAGGTGCGCAACCTCGTCAAGCACTTCCCGCTGACCCAGGGCATCCTGGTCAAGCGCCAGATCGGCGCGGTCAAGGCGGTGGACGGAGTCTCCTTCGACCTGTACCAGGGGGAGACCCTGGGCATCGTGGGCGAGTCCGGCTGCGGCAAGTCGACGGTCGCCAAGGTGCTGATGAACCTGGAGAAGGCGACGGCCGGCGAGGTCTTCTACAAGGGCCAGGACATCACCAAGCTGTCCGGCAGGGCGCTGAAGGCGGTCCGCCGGAACATCCAGATGATCTTCCAGGACCCCTACACCTCGCTCAACCCGCGCATGACGGTGGGCGACATCATCGGCGAGCCCTTCGACATCCACCCCGAGGTGGCGCCCAAGGGCGACCGACGCCAGCGGGTGCGTGAGCTGCTGGACGTCGTCGGTCTGAACCCCGAGTACATCAACCGCTATCCGCACCAGTTCTCGGGCGGTCAGCGCCAGCGCATCGGCATCGCCCGCGGGCTGGCGCTCAACCCCGAGATCATCATCTGCGACGAGCCGGTCTCCGCGCTCGACGTGTCTGTCCAGGCGCAGGTCATCAACCTGATGGAGCGACTGCAGGACGAGTTCAACCTCTCCTACATCTTCATCGCGCACGACCTGTCGATCGTCCGGCACATCTCCGACCGGGTCGGCGTGATGTACCTCGGACGGATCGCCGAGATCGGCTCCGACGAGCAGATCTACGAGCACCCGACGCACCCCTACACCCAGGCGCTGCTGTCGGCGGTCCCGGTGCCGGACCCGGAGGCCCGTGAGGGGCGCGAGCGGATCATCCTCACCGGTGACGTGCCGTCGCCGGCTAACCCGCCGTCCGGCTGCCGCTTCCGCACC
This sequence comes from Streptomyces sp. NPDC051677, assembly GCF_044453465.1. Taxonomy (NCBI): domain Bacteria; kingdom Bacillati; phylum Actinomycetota; class Actinomycetes; order Kitasatosporales; family Streptomycetaceae; genus Streptomyces; species Streptomyces sp. NPDC051677. Next base: position 228,735 of record NZ_JBITCT010000011.1, on the reverse strand, counting down.
CGCTGCTGGAAGGCCCAGGACAAGTGCGCCGAGGAGACGCCTCTGCTGGCCGTTCCCGAGCGCTTCCAGGGAGTGGACTCCCCAGTGGCGCATGAGTCGGCCTGCCACTTCGCCGAGGAGAAGGACGTCGTGCACGCGGGCTGACCCGCCCGTCGCGACGGCATGGTGCCCGGCTCTCGACAGAGACGCCGGGCATCGGCATGTCCGCCGAGAGCTGTCCCCGGCCGTCGCACGCCACGCCCTCCGGCTGTCGACGGCTGCCCCTGGCTGTTGAAGACGCCCCTCGGCTGCCCGCAACCGCGGAACGCCGCCGAAACCGCCGCCGACCCCTGTCGGCCGCCGTCGAACGATGTCGGGGCGCCCGGCCGAGCCGCTCGACGGCCGCCTCCTCGGGTTCGACACAACCCGTACGGGTGTGGTGAGGGTGCACCACATACGAGATGTCCCGATATTGACTGGCAATGGATCAGAAATCCGGCGCTGACGGCACACTGCCGCCCAAGGCAGGCGCGCGGTCAATGAGGAGGCATCCATGCGTGGAGCCACGCACACCAGGTGGGCCGCCTGCGCGGCGGCGGCAGCGCTTGCGGTCACCGCCTGCGGAGGCGGGGGGAGCGATGCCGGTGACGGCGGCGCGGTGCTCAGCGCCTCGTGGTCGGACCCGCAGAACCCGCTGGAGCCGGCCAACACCAACGAGGTCCAGGGCGGAAAGGTCCTCGACATGATCTTCCGCGGTCTGAAGCGGTACGACCCCCGGACCGCCCAGGCGCGGGACATGCTGGCGCAGAGCATCGAGACGCCGGACTCGCAGAACTTCAAGATCACCCTCAAGCCCGGCTGGACGTTCAGCAATGGCGAGAAAGTGACGTCCAGATCCTTCGTCGACGCCTGGAACTACGGCGCGAGCCTGAAGAACAAGCAGAAGGCCGCCGAGTTCTTCAAGTACATCGACGGCTATGCCGACGTCCACCCGGAGACGGGCGCGCAGACCGCCGACACCCTCTCGGGGCTGAAGGCCGTCGACGACCGCACCTTCACCGTGCGGCTCAGCCAGAAGTTCTCGTCGTTCCCGGACACCCTCGGCTACGCCGTCTTCGCGCCCCTGCCCCGGGCCTTCTTCGACGACCACGCGGCCTGGCTGGCGAAACCGATCGGCAACGGGCCGTACACCATCGCGTCGTACGCCAAGGGCGCGCAGATGTCCCTCACCAAGTGGCAGGGCTATCCCGGCGAGGACAAGGCCCGGAACGACGGGGTGACGCTGCGGGTCTACACCGACCCCAACACCGCCTACACCGACCTCCTGGCCGGCAACCTCGACCTCACCGACGACATCCCCGCCGCTCAGCTCAAGAACGCCCCGAGCGACCTCGGCGGCCGGTTCCTCAACCAGCCCGCCGGCATCATCCAGACGATCGCCTTCCCCTACTACGACAAGGAGTGGGGCAAGACCGGCATGGACAAGGTCCGCAAGGGGCTGTCCATGGCCATCGACCGCGACGGGATCACCGAGACGATCTATCGGAGGACGCGGGTCCCCGCCACGGACTGGACCTCGCCGGTCCTGGGCGTGGGGGGCGGTGACAAGAGGGGACTATGCGGCGAGTGGTGCACCTACGACCCCGTGCGGGCCAAGAAGCTGATCCAGGAGGGCGGGGGACTGCCCGGCGGACAGGTGAGGATCGCATACAACGCGGACTCCGGATCGCACAAACAGTGGGTCGACGCCGTCTGCAACTCCATCAACAACGTCCTTGACGACGACAGGGCCTGTGCCGGCAGCCCGGTCGGCACCTTCGCCGACTACCGCAACAAGACCACCCGACAGAAGCTGAGCGGCCCCTTCCGGGCGGGCTGGCAGATGGACTACCCGCTCATCCAGAACTTCCTGCAGCCGCTCTACTACACGAACGCCCCCTCCAACGACGGCAAGTGGTCCGACAAGGAGTTCGACACGCTCGTCGACCAGGCCAACGCCGAGACCGACCCCGCCAAGGCCGTCGCCCTGTTCCAGCAGGCCGAGCAGGTCGTCCGGGACGACATGGCCGCCATCCCGCTCTGGTACCAGAACGGCACCGGCGGCTACGCGGAACGCCTCTCCGACGTCCGGCTCAACCCGTTCTCCGTGCCGGTCTACACCGACATCAAGGTCGGCTGACCGCCATGGGACGGTACGTCGTCCGGCGTCTGGTGCAGATGGTCCCGGTGTTCATCGGGGCGACGCTGCTGATCTTCCTGATGGTGAACGTGATGGGCGACCCCGTCGCCGGCCTGTGCGGCGAACGGGCCTGCGATCCGGCGACGACCGCCCAGCTGAAGAAGGAGTTCGGCCTCGACCGGCCGGTCTGGCAGCAGTACCTCATCTACCTGGGGAACGTTCTCGGCGGAGACTTCGGCACGGCGTTCAACGGCCAGCCGGTCACCGAGCTGATGTCGACGGCGTTCCCGGTCACCGTCCGGCTGACGATCGTCGCGATCCTCATCGAGATCGTCGTCGGCGTCACCCTGGGCGTGGTCACGGGTCTGCGCCGGGGCCGCCCCGTCGACACCGGCGTCCTGCTGGGCACCCTCGTCGTGATCTCCGTCCCCACCTTCGTCACCGGTCTGCTGCTGCAACTGCTGCTCGGCGTGGAGTGGGGCTGGATCAAACCGTCGGTCTCCTCCGAGGCGGCCTTCGGCGAGCTGATCGTGCCGGGCCTGGTGCTGGCCTCCGTCTCCCTGGCCTACGTCACCCGGCTGACCCGCACCTCGATCGCCGAGAACAGGCGCTCCGACTACGTCCGCACGGCCGTGGCCAAGGGGCTGCCCCGCCGCCGGGTCGTCACCCGGCACCTGCTGCGCAACTCCCTCATCCCCGTGGTCACCTTCATCGGCGCCGACATCGGGTTCCTGATGGGCGGCGCGATCGTCACCGAGCGCATCTTCAACATCCACGGCGTCGGCTTCCAGCTCTACCAGGGCATCCTCCGCCAGAACACCCAGACCGTCGTCGGCTTCGTGACCGTCCTCGTCCTGGTCTTCCTCGTGGCCAACCTGCTCGTCGACCTCCTGTACGCCGTACTCGACCCGAGGATCCGCTATGCCTGAACCGCCTCCGTACGAAGCCGAGGACGCGATCGCCGGCATGGGCGCGGGGGGTGCGGCGGACCTGGCCACGGCCGCGGGCGAGACCCTGCAGAAGCCCCCGGACGTCCCGCCGGGCACGAGCCCGGCCGAGCGGTGTTCATCGGCCGCCTCCGGCGAACGGGCCCGCTCCCTCTGGTCCGACGCCTGGCGAGACCTGCGCCGCAACCCGGTCTTCATCGTCTCCGCCCTGATCATCCTGTTCCTGGTCTTCATCTCCCTGTGGCCCTCGGCCGTCGCCTCCGGCAGCCCCCTCACGTGCGACCTGGCCAAGGCCCAGGAGGGCTCCCAGCCCGGCCACCCCTTCGGCTACGACGGCCAGGGCTGCGATGTGTACACGCGCACGGTCTACGGCGCCCGTACGTCCGTCACGGTCGGCGTCCTCGCCACGCTCGGCGTCGCCCTCCTCGGCAGCGTGCTCGGCGGTCTGGCCGGCTTCTTCGGCGGGACCTGGGACTCGATCCTGTCCCGGACCACCGACGTGTTCTTCGCCATCCCCGTCGTCCTCGGCGGCCTGGTCCTGCTCTCCGTGGTGACCAGCGACACCGTCTGGCCGGTGATCGGTTTCATGGTCCTGCTGGGCTGGCCGCAGATCTCCCGCATCGCCCGCGGCGCGGTGGTCACCGCCAAGCAGAACGACTACGTCCAGGCCGCCCGGGCCCTGGGCGCCACCGACTCCCGGATCCTGCTGCGCCACATCGCCCCGAACGCGGTCGCCCCGGTGATCGTCGTCGCGACCATCGCGCTCGGCACGTACATCGCACTGGAGGCGACCCTGTCCTACCTGGGCGTCGGCCTGAAACCGCCGACCGTCTCCTGGGGCATCGACATCTCCGCTGCCTCGCCCTACATCCGCAACGCCCCGCACGCCCTGCTCTGGCCCTCGGGCGCCCTCGCCCTCACCGTCCTTGCCTTCATCATGCTCGGCGACGCGGTCCGCGACGCCCTCGACCCGAAGCTGAGGTGACGGCCGGATGCTGCTCGAAGTACGGGATCTGCACGTGGAGTTCCGTACCCGGGACGGGATCGCCCGGGCCGTCAACGGCGTCAGCTACGGCGTGGACGCGGGCGAGACCCTCGCCGTGCTCGGGGAGTCGGGCTCCGGGAAGTCCGTCACCGCACAGGCGGTCATGGGGATCCTGGACACGCCGCCGGGACGGATCACCGGCGGCGAGATCCTCTTCCAGGGCCGGGACCTGCTCACCCTCAAGGAGGACGAGCGCAGGAAGGTCCGGGGCGCCGAGATGGCGATGATCTTCCAGGACGCCCTGTCCTCCCTGAACCCCGTGCTGTCGGTCGGCGACCAGCTCGGCGAGATGTTCGTCGTCCACCGGGGCATGTCGCGCAGGGACGCACGGGCCAAGGCCGTGGAGCTGATGGACCACGTCCGCATCCCGGCCGCCAAGGAGCGGGTCAAGGACTACCCGCACCAGTTCTCCGGCGGCATGCGCCAGCGCATCATGATCGCGATGGCGTTGGCCCTCGAACCCGCGCTCATCATCGCCGACGAGCCCACCACCGCCCTCGACGTCACGGTCCAGGCCCAGGTCATGGACCTGCTCGCGGAGTTGCAGCGCGAGTACCGCATGGGCCTCATCCTCATCACCCACGACCTCGGCGTGGTCGCCGACGTCGCCGACCGCATCGCGGTCATGTACGCCGGCCGGATCGTCGAGTCGGCCCCCGTCCACGACGTCTACCAGGCCCCGGCCCACCCCTACACCCGTGGCCTGCTCGACTCCATCCCGCGCCTGGACCACAAGGGCCGGGAGCTCTACGCCATCAAGGGCCTGCCGCCCAACCTCATGAACATCCCGCCGGGCTGCTCCTTCAACCCGCGCTGCCCGACGGCCCAGGACGTGTGCCGCACGGACGTACCGCCCCTGTACGACGTCGACGGGCCGGAGGCGGACCGCACGAGCGCCTGCCACTTCTGGAGGGAGTGCCTGCATGGCTGAGCCGATTCTGGAGGTCAGCGGGCTGTACAAGCACTACCCGCTCACCCAGGGCATCCTGTTCAAGAAGCAGGTCGGGTCGGTGAAGGCCGTCGACGGCGTGGACTTCACCCTCGGCAGGGGCGAAACCCTGGGCATCGTCGGGGAGTCCGGCTGCGGCAAGTCCACCGTCGCCAAGATGCTGGTCAGCCTGGAGCGGCCGACCGAGGGCCGGGTCCGCTACAAGGGCGAGGACATCTCCCGGCTGTCGGGCAGAGCCCTGCGGGCGGTCCGCCGCAACATCCAGATGGTGTTCCAGGACCCATACACCTCCCTCAACCCGCGTATGACCGTCGGCGACATCATCGGGGAGCCGTACGAGATCCACCCGGAGGCAGCCCCGAAGGGCGACCGGCGCAGAAAGGTCCAGGACCTCCTCGACGTCGTCGGCCTCAACCCGGAGTACGTCAACCGCTACCCGCACCAGTTCTCCGGCGGCCAGCGCCAGCGCATCGGCATCGCGCGCGGGCTGGCCCTGCGCCCCGAGGTGATCGTCGCCGACGAGCCGGTGTCCGCGCTGGACGTGTCGGTGCAGGCGCAGGTGATCAACCTGCTGGAGCGGCTCCAGAGCGAGTTCGACCTCGCCTACCTCTTCATCGCCCACGACCTGTCGATCGTCCGTCACATCTCGGACCGGGTCGGGGTCATGTACCTCGGCCGCATCGTGGAGATCGGCAGGGACGACGAGATCTACGACCACCCGACCCACCCCTACACCCAGGCCCTGCTCTCCGCGGTCCCCGTCCCGGACCCTCAGGCGCGGGAGCGGCGGGCGCGGATCATCCTGACCGGCGACGTCCCGTCCCCGACGAACATCCCCTCCGGCTGCCGCTTCCGCACCCGCTGCTGGAAGGCGCGGGACCGTTGCGCGGTGGAGGTGCCGAAGCTGGCCGTTCCGGTGCGGTTCGGGCTCGTCGGCGGGCCCGCAGCTCATGCCTCCGCCTGCCACTTCGCAGGGGTCGATCATGGAAACGAGGCCCCATAGCCGCACATTCACCCATCAACCGCGTTAACACGCAGGCAACTTGGCTGACCCGATTCCGATATACGGACGCGTCAGGCTGAACAGCGTACGGCCGTGCGGGTGCCGTAAACGGGCCGGGAGCGCCATGTCTCCCGGCCCGTTGCCCGTGCCCCGGGCGCCCCGGGTGACTAGTACAGGCCCAGCGACCGCTTCAGGAAGTCCACCTGGAGGAGGAGCAGGTTCTCCGCTACCTGTTCCTGCGGGGTCATGTGGGTGACGCCCGACAGGGGCAGCACCTCGTGCGGGCGGCCCGCCGCCAGCAGCGCGGAGGACAGCCGCAGCGCGTGGGCGACGACCACGTTGTCGTCGGCCAGGCCGTGCACGATCATCAGCGGGCGGTGCGGTTCGGCGGGGGAGGACAGCCCGTCGTCGGTGACCAGCGAGCTCTTCGCGTACGTCGCCGGCGAGGTGGCCGGGTCGCCGAGGTACCGCTCGGTGTAGTGGGTGTCGTAGAGCCGCCAGTCGGTGACCGGCGCGCCCGCGATGCCCGCGTGGAACACGTCGGGGCGGCGCAGCACCGCGAGGCCCGCGAGCCAGCCGCCGTAGGACCAGCCGCGGATCGCCACCCGGGACAGGTCGAGGGGATGGCTCTTGGCCAGGTCCTGGAGCGCCTCGATCTGGTCGTCGAGGCTGACCGTGAAGTCGTGGTGGATCGCCTTCTCCCAGCCGGGGGAGCGGCCCGGCGTGCCCCGCCCGTCGGCGACGACCACCGCGAAGCCCTGGTCGGCGAACCACTGCGAGGTCAGATGCGCGTTGTGCGCGGCGAGGACGCGGGGCCCGTGCGGGCCGCCGTAGGGGTCCAGGAGGACGGGCAGGGGGGCGGCGGCGCCGGACGAGGCGTCACCGGGGTAGTCCGTAGGCATAAGCACGGCGCACGGGATCCGTCGTGCGCCCCCCTCGGTGAGGATCACGCGGGGAGACAGGCCGGGATCGTCCGCATAGGACCGAACCGTCGCCGCCGGCTTACCGTCCCGCAGCACCCGCGCCACGCTCCCCGGCCGGTCCGGCGTCGCCGACACCAGCACCGTCACGTTCCCCGCGCGCACCGCCGAGTGCACGCCGGGCTCCTGGGAGAGGCGCTCCACGCCGAGCTCGTTGACCCGGTAGACATGCACCTCGCCGATCTCCGGCACGGCCGCGCCCTCCCCGGCCGAGGCGGAGACCAGCACGTCGTCGGCCGTGACGTCCAGCACCGCCCGCACATGCAACTGGGCTCCCGTGAGCGGGCGTTCGCCGACCGTGAGCACCCGGGAGCCGCCCTCGTCGGCGATCCGGACCAACTGCCCCGAAGGGCTCCAGCACGGCACTCCAGGGAAAAGATCCAGCCAAATCAGATCTTCGTCGGCATGTACCATCCGGGTCGTCCCGGAGTCGGTGTCCACCGCCAGGAACAACTGACTGCGCTGGTCGCGCGCTTGTACGAGCAGCAGCGGCGCCCCCGCCCCTGACCAGTGCACTCGCGCCAGATACGGGTACCGCGCACGGTCCCAGACGACCTCCGTGCGCACCCCGTCGAGGCCCAGCACGAACAGCCGTACGTCAGCGTTGGCCGTCCCGGCAGCCGGATAGGGCACGTGTTGTGGGTCACGTTTCGGCTGGGCCGGATCCGAGATCCACCACCGCTCCACCGGCGTGTCGTCCACGCGCGTGACCAGCAGTCGATCCGACTCCGGAGCCCACCAGAACCCGCGCGAACGCCCCATCTCCTCGGCCGCGATGAACTCGGCCAATCCATACGAGACCGTGTCCGATTCCGGTTCCGCCAGCGCCCGGTCGTCCTCGCCCTCGGCCCCCACCACCCGCAGGGCGCCCCCGGCGACGTACGCGACGAGCCGTCCGTCGGGGGACGGGCGGGGGTCGATCACCGGCCCGGGAACGCTGATCTCGCGCGCCGTCCCGGCCCGCAGCTCGGCCGTGAAAAGCCGCCCTGACAAGGCGAAAGACGCCAACTCGACGGCCTCGTCGGTGGCATAGCCGACGATGCCCGCACCCCCCTCGCGACTGCGTTCGCGACGCGCCCGCTCCTCCGGCGAGAGGTCCTCGGAGGCGCCGCCGAGGAGGGCGTCCGGGTCGGCGGCGGGGCGTTCCGTCCCGTCCGCAGGGTCGAGCACCCAGAGGGAGTTCGCCCGTTTCGTCCCGGAGTCGGAGCGCAGGAACACGACACGGGAGCCGTCGGGAGCGACGGTGAACGAACGCGGCGCGCCGAGGGTGAAACGCTGGGTGCGGGCGTGCCGGCGGGGGAAGGAGTCGGACTCGGTCGTCATGGCCCGACCATATTGGCCATGCGACCCCCTTGTGCGGCTGTGCGCCGCGAGATGCGCACCCACACATAGTTATGATCACTAGCGCTGTGTGGGTATGAACCTGCTGGCTGATGTATGGATTTACAAGTTCCCTTGTTCTGTTTTGCCCCCACGTTCCCGGGTTCTTGGAGGTGAGCCGCCGTGGCACTCTCGATTTCGGCGGTGGTGCTGCTGGCGATCATCGTCTTCTTGCTGGTCAAGAAGTCAGGCCTGAAGGGCGGTCACGCGGTTGTCTGCATCCTGCTCGGCTTCTACCTGGCCTCCTCGACGATCGCACCGACGATCAGCGACCTGACGACGAGCGTGGCGAGCATGATCAGCAGCATCAAGTTCTAGACCGACGGCACGAACACGGCCCCCGCCTCGGGCGAGAGCGCGAGGCGGGGGCTGTCGTCGGCGTACTTGGACTCGCGGACGTGGACGGCGGCGGGGTCGGCGCGACCTCGACACAGGACTCGCCGTCGGGCCCACCGCTGTAGCTGCTCTTTCCCCCAGCAGTGTCTCGATGAGGCTCAGCGACTCCCCCGGCCGGAGAGCCTGCGCCCGGATGGTGCCATAACGCAGCTCAAGGATGCGGAGCTGCCTCGGGTCCGACGTCGGACGGCCGTTGAGCGCCCCGTCGGGGAGATGCGTCCGCGCAAGACGGTGTGGGCGGAAGTCGCGCACCCGCCGGAACCCGACGCGTCGTGCTTCGGTGTCGCGGGCGGCTTTCTCCGAACAAGAACCGAGGCGAAAGAACCCCACCAAGCCCCACCCCTCCCGCCCGCAGCGCAAACTCACTCCCGCGAGTGAATATGCCAACTGGAGTGGAATTGGGGCGGGTTGTCTGCCCTACGCTCGGCGGAGCATCACCACCACACAACCGCAGACATGCGACGGCCCCCGCCGGGACTGCCATCCCAGTGCGAGGGCCTGACCACCAAGGAAGATAAGAGCTTCCCGATGGATGAGCAGAACCCTAGCGCGCAGCCATGCGCCGAGTCCCGTAACGCGGGCAAAAACCACCCCCACGCGGGCGGACTCACCCACGACAACACCCGCCACACCACCCGCTTCACGGTGATCGGCAACCACCTCGCCCAGCATCGGGAGTTGTCGCTTCTCGCGATCGGGCTCGCCGTACACCTCCAGTCGCTCCCGTCAGGCGTCCGGGTCGACATCAAGACCCTCACCGCCCGCTTCCCCGAGGGCGCGACCCGGATCGCCGCAGCGCTGCGCGAACTGGAGAAGCACGGCTATCTGCGCCGCGAGCGCAAACGCATCCCGGACGGCCGCATCGTCACCCGCACGGTCTCCTGCAACCAGCCCGGACGCCGTGGCAGCGCGCCCGAGCCCTCCAGGCCGCCCGCTCGACGCCCCGCACCCCGCAAGAAGCAGCTGCCGGCGGTCCCGCAGCCCGCGTACCCCGCCCCCACGCTCCTGCGGACCGCCGTGGACCTCCTCGCCACTCTCCGCCGCCGCGATCCCCGCCTCCTCCTCTCCGCCACCGACGTCGACCACCTCGCCCCCGGAGTCGCCGCCTGGCTGGAACGAGAGGTCGCCTCCACCGCCATCCGCCACGCCCTGACCGCGGACCTCCCCGATGACCCCCTGCGTCGCCCCGCAGCCTTCCTCGCCCACCGCCTGACCGCCCAGCTCCCACCCCTCCCGCCGTACCGCGCCCCCGCCCCGCCGCCGGCTGTCCGGCACCAGATGCGGAACTGCGACGGCTGCGACCGCGGCCTCCGCGCACCCGAGCCGGGTGCCCGCTGCCGCGACTGCCGGGAACTGTCGGCAACGGCCCTCTGAAGACCCCACCAAGCAAAGGCACCACATGGTCAACTCGTCCCACGAGGCGATGCACCGCATCTTCCAGGAGTACCCCGGCCTGTTCGCCGGTGTCTCCGAAGTCCTCGGCCTCCCGTCCATCCAGCCTGCGTCCGTCACGGTGCTGCCAACCGATCTCACCGAGATTCAGCCAGTCGAGCGCCGTGTCGACACGCTTCTGCGTTTCGACGGCACCGAGTCGCTGCTGCTGGCCGTCGAAGCGCAGAGCGCGAAGGACCCGAACAAACCCGCCAGCTGGGCCTACTACCTGGCCTTCCTCTATACGAAATACAAGACCCCGCCGCTGTTGCTGGTCGTCTGCCAGGACGGGGCCACAGCCGAGTGGGCCGCCCGACCCGTTCCCATCGGCCCTGGGTGGTGGGCGTCTCTCACCCTGCGCCCGCTCGTGGCCGGGCCGCACAACATGCCCTTCATCACGGATCCGCAAGAGGCCCGCGCCGACCCGGCGCTGGCCTCGCTCGCCGCCATCACTCACGCGAAGGATCCGGCCGTCGATGGGATACTGAAGGCCCTGTCCACCGCTCTGCAGGACGTGCCCGAAGCCGTCGCCGCCCCCATTATCGAACTCACCACACAAGGCCTGGACAGCACGCGCCGGGCTGCAGAATTCTGGAGGAACCTGATGGCCGTGGACCTTTCCTTCTACAAGTCATCCATTTCCGAAGAGATCCGTGCCGAAGGCCGTGCCGAAGGCCGTGCCGAGGACGTCCTGCTCGTCCTGGAGGCGCGTGGTCTCGACGTCCCCGACGAGGTCCGCGAACGCGTCACCGGCTGTGACGACCCCGACCTCCTGCGCCGCTGGCTCACCCGCGCCGTCACCGTGGCGTCCGCCGAGGAGATCTTCGCGGACGGAAACGCCTGAGGGGGAGACGGCCGGGCGGACAGCCGGGGATGGGCGGCGGCCTCGTAGGGTGGCGCCATGAAGGAACTGCCCGCCCGGCGTCTGTTGCTGGTGCATGCGCACCCGGACGACGAGTCGATCAACAATGGCGTGACCATGGCCAGGTATGCCGCCGAGGGTGTGCATGTGACGCTGGTCACCTGCACCCTTGGTGAGCGCGGCGAGGTCATCCCGCCGGAGCTGCGCCACCTCGCCGGGGCCGAGCTCGGCGCGCACCGGCTGCGTGAGCTCACCGCCGCCATGGCCGAGCTCGGCGTCGACGACTTCCGGCTGCTCGGCGGCGCGGGACGGCACGGCGACTCCGGGATGATGGGCCTCCCGGACAACGACGACCCCGCCTGCTTCTGGCAGGCCGACCTCGACGAAGCCGCCGCGTCCCTTGTCGAGGTGATCCTCGAAGTGCGCCCCCAGGTCCTCGTCACCTACGACGACAACGGCGGCTACGGCCACCCCGACCACATCCAGGCCCACCGCGTCGCCCTGCGGGCGGCGGAGCTGGCCGAGGACGCCGGGTGGCGCATCCCCAAGGTGTACTTCAACCGCGTCCCGCGCTCCGTCGCCGAGGCCGCCTTCGCCCGGCTCCAGGAGGAGCTGCCGGGGCTGCCCTTCACCGCGAGCGCCGTCGTCTCCGACGTACCGGGCGTCGTGGACGACGACCGCGTCACCGCCGAGATCGACGGCGGCGAGGGCGACGGTGCGTACGCCGCCGCCAAGGCCGCCGCGATGCGCGCGCACGCCACACAGGTCGAAGTCGCCCCCGGAGAGCGGTACTTCGCCCTCTCCAACGAGCTCGCGCAGCCTCTCTTCACGACCGAGTACTACGAACTCGTACGCGGCGAGCCCGCGCGGAGACCGGAGACCGATCTCTTCGCCGGCCTCTCCGGCCTCTCCGGCATCGCCGGAACCGAGGGGGCTGCCTGATGTCCGATCGTGGTTCGATGCTCGCCCAGCCGCTTCAGATGCCCCCCGCCGGACGGATCGTCGCCTACCTGGGGCTCGTGCTACTCGGCGCGGTCGCCGGTCTCGCCGGGGCGCTCGTCCAGGCCGGCTGGTTCCCGGGCGGACTGCTCCTCGCGCTCGTCGGCGCGGCCGGCCTCTTCGTCGGCGGGGCGCGCGCCCTCAACACCCGCGCCGGGGCCGTCGCACCCGCCGCCGGCTGGATGATCTCCGTCATCCTGTGCACCGCGGGCCGTCCCGAGGGCGACTTCCTGTTCGGCGCGGGAGGCGGCTCGTACCTCTTCCTGCTCGGTGGCATGGCACTTGCTGTGATCTGCGCCACGATCGGTTTGGGGCGGCAACCGGGCGGCGACGGGGTCCGACTTGGCAAGTGACGTACCACTTCACCCTTGCGGGCGCGTGGGAGTCCCGTGTGGGTTTCCCCGGCGGTCGTGGGATACGGGCCAGAAGTGGCCAGTATGGTGGTGCGCGCCGCCGAGCTGCCCGTGAGGTCGTGGCGGGCGGCGGAGCCAACCTGGAGAACCTGCCTTGAGTCGTGAAACTGACAGTCCGTCCTCCGGGCCCAACGGGTCCAACGGGCGCGGCGGAGCCGCATACCCCTCGGGCACGCCGCCGTACGGCACCCCTGTGGTGTCCGACGGCGGTGCTGACGCGGGTCGTTCGGCCGCGCAGCCGGAGGATCGCAAGACCGAGACCACGCTGACGACGCGGATCCGCATCAACATCCCCGGATCGCGGCCGATTCCGCCGGTCGTCGTGCGTAAACCCGTCGCGGACGCCGAGAGTACGAACGCGGGCACGGGCGACGACAAGCCCAACGGACGCGCCCGCACGGGCCCCGACACGCAGTCGGCGGCTCCCGCGGGCCCCGTCGGATCCGTCGGGCCCGTCGGTTCCGTCGCGTCGGAGACCGCCTCGTTCGAGCTGCCCGCCGAACCGGCGCCCGGCGCCGACGAGAAGACGAGCGACTGGTTCGCGCCACGCAAGTCCGGACCCGCCAAGGGCGGTCAGGGCGGCGGCTCCACCAACGGGGCCGGTCTGCCGGGCGGTTCGGCCGCCGGGACGAGCGCGCCCGCGAGCAGCCCGCAGGGCCCCGCCGCCGGTGCGCCCGGCGGCGCGCGGCCGGGCGCCGGGCGTCCCGGTGGCGTGGTCGGCTCCATGAGCGTGCCCGGCGGCGCCCGCTCCGGCGGCGCCAACGGCGCGGGACTCCCCGGCGGCGCCACCGGTGGCCCCGTGGCTCCGGGACACGGCGGCGGCACGGGCTCCTTCGACGTGACCGAAGCGCTCGCCGCAGGCCCCCTGGGCAACGGCTCCCGCCCGGGCCAGGCACCGGCTCAGGGGCAGACCCCTGGCCAGGGTCAGCTCCCGCAGGGGCAGCTCCCGCAAGGTCAGGGTCAGCTCCCGCAGGGGCAGCTCCCGCAAGGTCAGGGTCAGGGCCAGCAGGGTGGCGGCGCCGAGCCGCGCCGCGACAACCTGCCGTACTTCTCCGACAACGGCCAGAACGGGCAGGGCGGCTTCCCGGCCGGGCCCGGTGGCTCGTACGACTTCAACGGGCCGGACGGACCCGGCGGTCCCGGTGGCCGAGGCGGCCCGCAGGGCGGTCCCGCGGGCCCGACCGGCGGCCCGGTCACCGGCGACGGCCCGATGATCCCCCCGATGGGCGGCGGCGCGATCGGCGCTGCGGGCACCCCCGGCGGGACCCTCGCGCCCGGCGCGCCGACCGCTCCCGGCGGCCCCGGCCACCCCAACGGCCCCCGCGGCCCGCGTTCCACCGCCCCTGGTGCTCCCGGTGGGCCGGGTGGCCCCGGCGTTCCTGGCGGTCCCGGCGTCGGCGCCGGCACCGGGACCGGTCGTCTCCCCGGTGGGGGACTGAGCGACGACACCGCGATCCTCACCCCGCAGAAGCCCGCCCCCGACCCGGGCGCGGGCGGCTACGGCGGCAGGCCGGTCGACAACGTCTCCGGACACACCGTCACCAGCGGCATCCCCGTCGTGCCCTCCGGCGGGCCGGGCGGCGGCGCCACGCACGCCGACGGGCCGGTGCCGCACACCCCGCCGAACGGGACGGCCGCCGTCCCGCAGAGCGCGTCCGGGGGCGGCGACTCCAAGAAGAAGAAAAAGAAGAAGGGCCGCAGCAAGCTGCCCCTGCTGGGCGGCCTGGTGGTCGTCGCGGGCGTCGGCGTCTACGGCGCCGGCCTGCTGATGAACCACTCCGACGTGCCCAAGGGCACCACCGTGCTCGGCGTCGACATCGGCGGCGGCACCCGCGACGACGCCGTCAAGAAGCTCGACGACGCCTTCGAGAAGCGGGCCGCCCAGCCGCTGAAGCTGTCCGTCGGCGGCGGCACCGTCACCCTCAAGCCGGACCAGTCGGGCCTGCAGTTCGACATGCAGGCCACGGTCGACGACGCCGCCAAGAGCGACTACAACCCCGTCTCCGTGATCGGCTCGCTGTTCGGGCAGCACCGTGAGGTCGAGCCCGCGATGCCGGTCGACGAGGAGAAGCTCCAGGCCGCTCTGGAGAGCGCGGCGGGCGGCTCCGGCTCGGCCACCGACGGCACCATCAAGTTCGAGTCCGGCAAGGCCGTCGCCGTCTACGGCAAGGCGGGCAAGGGCATCGACGCGTCGAAGGCCGAGTCTGCCGTGGTTGAGGCCTACCGCAGCCAGGTCGAGACCGGCACGACCACCCCGGTGACCGTGCCGACGACGACCAAGCAGCCCACGGTGTCCAACGCCGAGGTCGACCGCATGATGAAGGAGTTCGCCGAACCGGCGATGTCCGGCAAGGTCAAACTCCAGACCAAGGACGGCCTGCACAGCATCTCCTTCAGCCCGAAGAACTCGCTGTGGAAGTTCCTCCAGGTCAAGGCGATCAACGGCAAGCTCGTCGAGAGCTACGACCAGGCCGCGCTGAAGGAGCTGTACGGCGGCACCTTCGACACGGTGCTGATCACCCGCGGCACCGGCCAGAAGACGGCCGTCACGGTCCAGGACGTCATCGGCGCCCTGCGCCCGGCCCTGAAGAGCGAGACGGACCGGACCGCGGTCATCGAGACGAACCCGAGCTGACGCCCGAGTCGACACACCGCGGTGCCGCATGACATCTGTCATGCGGCACTGCGGACGGCCGACACTGCCGCCCGCCCGGCCCCCGGCGCGACGATTGCCGTCATGACGACGACGACAGCGCCGGTGGTCGGATTCGACCAGGTGAGCAAGAGCTTCGGCGAGGTGCGGGCCGTGGACGGCCTCAGCCTCACCCTGCGCCCGGGGGAGACCGTGGCGCTGCTCGGCCCCAACGGGGCGGGCAAGTCCACCACCCTCGACCTGCTGCTCGGCCTCAAGCACGCCGACAGCGGCGCCGTCCGCCTCTTCGGCGCGACCCCGCGCGAGGCGATCGTCGCCGGCCGCGTGGGCGCGATGCTGCAGAGCGGCGGCCTGATGGACGAGGTGACGGTCGCCGAGCTGGTCCGGCTCGCCTGCGCCCTGCACCCCAAGCCGTACCGGCCCGCCGACGTGCTGGCCCGGGCCGGCGTCACCCAGATCGCCGACCGCAAGGTCGACAAGCTCTCCGGCGGCCAGGCCCAGCGCGTCCGGTTCGCCCTCGCCACCGCCGGCGACAGCGACCTGATCGTCCTGGACGAGCCCACCACCGGCATGGACGTCACCACCCGGCAGGCGTTCTGGGCCACCATGCGCGAGCAGGCCGATCAGGGCCGCACGGTCCTGTTCGCCACCCACTACCTCGAAGAGGCCGACGCCATAGCCGACCGCGTCCTGGTCCTGCACCGGGGCCGCCTCCTGGCCGACGGCACCGCGGCCGAGATCAAGGCCAAGGCCGGCGCCCGCAGGATCGCCTTCGACCTGGAGGGCGACATCGACGAGGCCGCCCTGCGCGCCCTGCCGTTCCTCAGCACCCTGGACGTGTCCGGCCGGACCGTCCGCATCCAGTCCACCGACGCCGACGCCACCGTCCACGCGGTCTACGGCCTCGGCCTCTACCCCCGCAACCTCGAAGTCGCCGGGCTCGGCCTGGAGCAGGCCTTCGTGGCCCTCACCACCGCCGAGGAGGCGAAGTCGAAGTGAACGGCCTGATCAAGCTGGAACTCATCCGCGCCCTGCGCAACCGCAAGTTCCTGTTCTTCTCGGTGATCTACCCGTCGGTCCTGTTCCTGCTCATCGCGGGCAGCTCCGACAGCACGGAGAAGATCGACGGCACCGGCCTCACCCTCCCGACCTACGTGATGGTCTCGATGGCCTCCTTCGGCGCCCTCACGGCCGTCCTGATGGGCAACAGCGAGCGCATCGCCAAGGAGCGCCAGAGCGGCTGGGTACGGCAGCTGCGCCTGACCACCCTCCCCGGCCGCGGCTACGTCCTGGCGAAGACCGCGAGCGCCGCCGTGGTCAGCCTTCCGTCCATCGTCGTGGTCTTCGCCGTCGCCTCGGTCGTGAAGGACGTACGGCTGGACGCCTGGCAGTGGCTGGCGCTGACCGGCTCCATCTGGGCCGGCAGCCTCGTCTTCGCCGCCCTGGGCGTGGCGATCGGCTACCTCGCGAACGGGGACGCGGTCCGCCCGATCACGATGATCACCTACTTCGGCCTGTCGATCCTCGGCGGTCTGTGGATGCCCACGACGACCTTCCCGACCTGGCTGCAGGACATCGCCAAGTGGGTGCCCACGCACGCGTACGCTGCCCTGGGGCAGGCGATCGAACAGAGCCAGGCCCCGCATGCCAAGGACATCGTCATCCTGGTCGTCTTCTTCGCCCTGTTCACGGGCGGCGCGGCCTGGCTGTACCGGAAGGACACGCTGAAGGCGTGAGCGTCATGACCGACGACCAGTGCGGCGAGACCCGGCCGGGGCCGCCGATCGCACTGGGCCAGGCGGCCCGCAACCGGCGCGAGCTGTGGCGGCGCAAGCTGCTGTGGATCGGCGTCTGGCTGGTGTTCCTCAGCTCGCCGGTCCACGACCTCGTCTCCGGCAACCACACCACCGGCGCCACGGTCGCCGGCTGGCTGGGCCTGGCGGTGTTCGTCGCCGTGTACCTGTCGCTGCTCTTCCGGGACATGGGGGCCGCGCCCTACACCTCGAAGCTCATCACCACCCTGATCGGCTCCATGGCGGTGCTCGCCGTCGTCCTCTGCCTCACCCTCGGCTCCGCCTGGCTCGGTCTGTTCTGCTACGTCTCCGTGGCCTGCGGGATCGCACTCCCGCTGCGGGTGGCGTTCTGGACGATCCCGGCCACGGGCGCGGTGCTGCTCGTGGTCGGCCTGCGCACCGGCGAGGACGAGGCGCTCAACCTCCTCGTGCTGGTCGTGCTCATCGGCTTCGCGATGACCGGCGTGAGCCAACTGGTCCGCACCACGGTCGAGTTGCGCAAGGCTCGTGCCACGGTCGCCCAACTCGCCGCGAACGAGGAACGGTTGCGTCTGGCCAGAGACCTGCACGACCTCCTCGGCCACTCCCTCTCCCTCATCACCCTCAAGAGCGAGCTGGCCGGCCGGATGCTCCCCGACCACCCCGACAAGGCGGCCCAGCAGGTCGCCGACATCGAACAGGTCAGCCGCCAGGCCCTGGTCGACGTCCGCGAGGCCGTCACCGGCTACCGGCGCCCCCGTCTGGCCCCCGAACTCGCGGGCGCGCAGGTCGCGTTGACGGCCGCCGGGATCACCGCGGCGATCCCGGCCGAACCGGACCTCGACGGCGTCCCCGAGGACACCGAGTCCGCGCTCGCCTGGACCCTGCGCGAGGCGATCACCAACGTCGTACGCCACAGCGGCGCCGCCCGCTGCACGGTGGACCTCGTGCGCCGCCAGACCCTTGACGGCCCCGTCGTCGAACTCTCCGTCGAGGACGACGGCTCCGGCGGCTCCGGCAACGGACCCGGCAACGGCCTCACCGGCCTGACGGAACGTCTGGAGAAGGCGGGCGGCACCCTGGAGGCGGGCCGGGTCAAGCACGGCTTCCGGCTGACCGCCCGGGTCCCGGCAGGACCGGTGGCCACGTAGGATCCCGCTCATGAGTGGTGGCACGATCAAGGTCCTCCTGGCCGAGGACCAGTCGATGGTCCGCGAGGCCCTGGCGGCCCTGCTCGGCCTGGAGGAGGACATCGAGGTGGTCGCCCAGGTGGCCCGCGGCGACGAGGTGCTCGCGGCCGCCCACGCCCACGACGTCGACGTGGCGCTCCTCGACATCGAGATGCCGGGCTGCACCGGCATCGAGGCGGCGGCCCAACTCCACAAGGAGCTCCCGCGGTTGAAGCTGGTCGTCCTCACGACCTTCGGCCGCCCCGGCTACCTGCGCAGCGCCATGGAGGCCGGCGCCGACGCCTTCCTCGTCAAGGACGCGCCCGCCGCGCAGCTCGCGGAGGCCGTCCGCAAGGTCCTGGCGGGCGAGCGGGTCATCGACCCCACGCTCGCGGCAGCGGCCCTGGCCGGGGGCGCCAACCCCCTGACCGACCGCGAACGCGAGGTCCTGCGCGCAGCGGCCGACGGCTCGACCAACGCGGAACTGGCGGCAGCCCTGCACCTCTCCCAGGGCACGGTCCGCAACTACCTCTCCACAGCGATCCAGAAACTCGCCGTACGCAACAGAGCAGAGGCGGTCCGGACGGCAAGGGAGAAGGGCTGGCTGTGAAGCCCGAGTCGCGGGCGGGAGCCGTCCAGACAAGGCCAGGGACCAGGCAAGGCCAGGGGGCAGCACGCCCAGGGGCGCGGGCCTGTTTCGATGTGCGACTCCGCCGAGAGTAGGGGGAGCGACCAGCCACAACGCACCGGCACCGGCACCGGCACTGGCACGACCGCAGAACCCCCACGGCGCTGAGGCGTCAGTTCAGCATCGCCCGCGCAGCGAACGCCTCTTTCCGCACCCGCTCCGCCGCCCCCTCGTCCACGACCTCCACCAGCTCCGCGTACTCCTCCAACTCCGCGGCCCCGCCCAGGAAATCCCCCCGCCGCACCAGCAACTGCCCTTTCTCGTAGCGCAGCCGGGCCGGATGCGAAGGCACCGCCAACGCCAACTCCACGGCCCACAGAGCGACATCCGACCGCTCAGGACGAGCCGCGGCCCACGACCGGACGTTGTTCAGAATCCGCGTCACCACCTCCAACGGCTCGGCCGGCGTCAGCATCGACGGCTCCAGAGGAGCCCCTGTCGCCCCGGCGACCAGCAGTTCCGCGTCGCCGCCCGACAGCACCCGCCCCCCGTCGAAGGGATCGACGAGCACCTGCCGCTCAAGGTCAGTGGGCGGCCCGAACCCGACCACGAAGTGCCCGGGCAGCGCGACCCCGTACACCGGCGCCCCGGCCCGCCGCGCCACCTCCACCCACACCACCGACAGCAGGATCGGCAGCCCCCGCCGCCGTACCAGCACCTGGTGCAGCAGCGACGACTCCAGCCGGTCGTAGTCCGCGGCGGAGCCGCCGAACCCGTACCCCTCGCCGAGCAGCTCCCGCAGCGCCACCGCCCACGCCCGCGGACCGCCGGGCCGGTACGGCAGCTGCCCCGCCAGCCGGTCCAGCTCGATCTGGGCGGCGTCCAGACCGGCCTCGTCCAGCTCCGGATCGGCCGCCGCGCCGATCAGCAGGCACAGCAGGGCCAGATCGGGCCGCTCGGCCCGCGCCTCCTCGGCGAACCGCCGCCGCACCTCACCGAAGCCGAACCCGGCGTCGAACCCGCTCACGACGACTCCAGCGACGACTCCAGCGAGGGCTCCCGATAGTGGTGGTACGCGTGATGCGCGCCGAAGCCCAGCCCGGCGTACATCGCCCGCGCCCCCGCGTTCTCCGTCTCCACCTGCAGCCAGGCCGCCGACGCCCCCTCCGCGAGCGCCCGCCGGGCCAGCGCGGCCATCACGGTCGTGGCGAGCCCCTTGCGCCGCTGCTCCGGGTCGACCTCGACGGCGGCGAACCCGGCCCACCGCCCGTCCACGACCAGCCGCCCGATCGCGGCCGGAGCCTCGCCGGACGCCCCGGGCACGGAGGCGAACCACACCGACGGCCCCCTCCCGAGCACCTTCAGGGCCACCTCGCTCACCCCCTTGCGCTGATACCGCGCCAGCCATGCCTCGTCGGCCTCCCGGGCCAGCGCCACACCCTCAGCGTCCGCCCGGTCCGCGACCGGCGCCAGCGCGCCGACCCACAGCTCCGCCGTCACCTCACGCACCCACCCGCGCCGCTCCAGCTCCGCGCACAGCAACTCCTGGGCGCCCTCGGCCCCCGTCGCCGTCTGCACATAGGCGGGCAGCCCGCGCTCGCCGTACCAGCGCCGTACGACGTCCAGGGCCGCGTCGAGCGGCACGCCGGGGTCGCCGAGCGGCAGCACCGAGTTGGCGCGCCGGGTGAATCCGGCGGCGGCCCGCAGCTCCCAGGCGCCGAGCCGCTCGCTCTCCACGGGCCGCCACGCCCGCGCGGCGACCCGGGCGAGCTCCTCGTACGAGGCGGCCGGGCCCCGGCGCCGGGCGGGCGCGCCCGGCACGACCTTCCCGGCGACCAGCGAGGACTCGTCAATCAGGGCGGTCTCCCCGCTCTTCCGTGTGATCGTGAGCACACCGGCGTCCCATGATGTGAGAACACCCACCGTGTCGGTGAATTTCCCCTCGGTTACCCCAGGGCTGGTCAGACATCGGACGGAGACACGTTTTCCCACGTCAGCAGTGGTGATACGGACCTCAAGGCGTCCGGCAGACGATATTCCCACTGGTCAGTTCACCCCTCCTGTTCGGATCATGGCCAAGAACGGAGATACTAGAGGCGGGCATCGACGACGCCGCGCTCCCGCGCGCCAGGCGGCGGAGCCTGAGGAGGCCCGCCAGCGCCCTATCGAGGAGGAACGACAGCGTGACCTACGTCATCGCGCAGCCTTGTGTCGACGTGAAGGACAAGGCGTGCATCGAAGAGTGCCCGGTCGACTGTATCTACGAGGGCCAGCGGTCCTTGTACATCCACCCGGACGAATGCGTCGACTGCGGCGCCTGTGAACCGGTCTGCCCGGTCGAGGCCATCTTCTACGAGGACGACACTCCGGAGGAGTGGAAGGACTACTACAAGGCGAACGTCGAGTTCTTCGACGACCTCGGCTCGCCCGGCGGCGCCAGCAAGCTGGGTCTGATCGAGCGCGACCACCCCTTCGTCGCCGCGCTGCCGCCGCAGGCCGAGTAATCCGCATCAGCGGCCCGCACAACGCGCCGCCTCGGTCCCGTACGGCCTGATCACGCCCGATCGCCGTACGGGACCGAGGCGTTTGCCGTACGTACGAAAGTGAGCCCGTAACCGTGTCCTCCGTAGTCTCCGACCGCCTGCCCACCTTCCCCTGGGACAAGCTGGAGCCGTACAAGAAGACGGCCGCAGCGCACCCGGACGGCATCGTCGACCTCTCCGTCGGCACCCCGGTCGACCCGGTGCCCGACCTGATCCAGAAGGCGCTGATCGACGCGGCGGACTCGCCGGGCTATCCCACGGTGTGGGGCACCCCGGCGCTGCGCGACGCGATCACCGGCTGGCTGGAGCGCCGGCTGGGCGCCCGCGAGGTCACCCACCGCCACGTCCTGCCGATCGTCGGCTCCAAGGAGCTCGTGGCCTGGCTGCCGACCCAGCTGGGTCTCGGCCCCGGCGACCGCGTGGCCTACCCGCGCCTGGCCTACCCGACGTACGAGGTCGGCGCCCGCCTGGCCCGCGCCGACCACGAGGTCTACGACGACCCGACGGCCCTGGACCCCGAGGGCCTGAAGCTCCTCTGGCTCAACTCGCCGTCCAACCCGACGGGCCGGGTGCTGGGCAAGGAGGAGCTGACGCGGATCGTCGCCTGGGCCCGCGAGCACGGCGTCCTGCTCTTCTCCGACGAGTGCTACCTGGAGCTGGGCTGGGAGGCCGACCCGGTCTCGGTCCTCCACCCGGACGTCAACGGCGGCTCGTACGAGGGCATCGTCTCCGTGCACTCCCTCTCCAAGCGGTCCAACCTGGCCGGCTACCGGGCGGCGTTCCTGGCGGGCGACCCGGCCGTCCTCGGCCCGCTGCTGGAGATCCGCAAGCACGGCGGCATGATGACGCCGGCGACCACGCAGGCGGCGGTCGTGGCGGCCCTCGGCGACGACGTCCACGTCCGCGAACAGCGCGAGCGCTACGCGGCCCGCCGCGCGTCCCTGCGGGCGGCGCTGATCGGGCACGGCTTCCGCATCGAACACAGCGAGGCCAGCCTCTACCTCTGGGCCACGAGGAACGAGTCCTGCTGGGCCACGGTCGCCCACCTGGCGGACCGAGGCATCCTGGTCGCCCCCGGCGACTTCTACGGCACGGCGGGCGAGCAGTTCGTCCGTGTGGCGTTGACGGCGACGGACGAGCGCGTTCGGGCAGCGGTGGAACGACTGACCTGAGGGGTGCGGGGCTGTATCGATCTGCGGCTCCGCCGCGTGGGCGCGAACAGCCCCCGCCAGCCCGCGGCCGACGGGCAGCGAGAAGGGACCCGGGGCAGCCCCGGGTCCCTTCTCGCTGCGGTGCGGGCGTCTTAGCCCAGCGGCAGGCTCTTCACCGGCAGGGTCTCCGCACCCGGCAGCCCGCCCTTGGCGAGCGAGTCCGTCGGCAGCCCGCCCTTCGTGGCGGTCGACGCGGTGTCCCCGAGGAGGTCCCCGGCGGAGCCCGCCGCCTCGCCTGCCGTCTTCTGCGCCGCCGGCACCGTCATCTTCACGGCCTTGCCGCCGGTCTTGCTCGCGGCCGGCGCCGCCTGCTTGACGGCCTTGCCGCCGGTCTCACCCGCGAGCCCGGTGACGTGCTGCGTCGCGCCGTCGACCGTGTTGCCGACGTTCGCCGTGTCCAGGGCGGTCAGTCCGCCGAGGTTCGGAGCGGCGGGAAGGCTGGGGGCCGCACTGGCGGAGCCGGCCGCACCGACCCCGGCGGCCGCTCCTGCAGCGACGAGCAGCGCGGCACGGGCGATCCGGCGGGTCAGGGGGAGGGACATGATGCTCCTTCGACGGGAGAGAACAAGAACTGTCTGTGACTGACTCACTGACTGGCTGTCTGTCCGGGCCCGGACGCAGTGACTACCGCTCGAAGCCCGCGAAGGTTGCGCACGGCCGACGTAAAGAGTTGGCAATGCGTCGCATTATCGGCTGCGGATAAAAACGGGCAAAAACCGCCCGATGTGAAAGTCCGCCAAACCCTTGAAGCCCTTTGTCCTCAAGGGTTTCGCAGCGCGCGAGGGTGACGGCGCGAAAACCTGAGCACCCGCCCGTCCGAACGGCCCGCACACGACCCGGACGGGTGAGGACCCGTACTACTGAGCGGTGACGATCCGCACGCTGTCGGTGTCGCCGCCCGCCCCCGAGGCCTCGCCGGACGTCCCGGCGGCCTCCGCGGTGGTCGAACCGGTCGCCCGCCACTTGCTGTCGGTGTTCCCGGAGACCCACTCCCGGCCCGCGTACGAGACGCGCTCGATGCGCAGGGCCGAGGCGTTGGCCACCGCCCAGTGCGCGAGCTGCCAGCCGCACTCGCCGGCACTGCGCCCACCGCCGGTGGTGGCCTCGGACACGGGCAGCGTCACGGTCCGCCCGCTCGTCTGGGCGACGGGGGTCTCGGCGCCGGCGGCCGAGGCGTCCTCGGCATCGGACTCCGCCGCACCCGCCTCCTGGCGCGTGGCCCGCCCGAAGTCCCGTGCCAGCGCCGCCCGCACCGCGGCCGGGCCCGTGGCGGTCGTGGCGCCCGCCCGACCGTCGCAGGTCAGCGTGGCCGCCGACGTCCCGGTCAGCGCGGCGGCCAGCACCGTGGCGTCCGGCTCGTGCTTGGCGTACGCCTCCGGGTAGCCGCTGCGCTGCACGCGCTGCGCGGCCACGGTCAACGGGAGCTCGGCGTAGCCGCGCACCTTGGCAAGGTGCTCGTAGAAGATGTTCGCCGCGTACGCCGGGTCCGTGACCTGCTGCTCGGTGCCCCAGCCCTGCGAGGGCCGCTGCTGGAACAGGCCGAGCGAATCACGGTCGCCGTGCGCGAGGTTGCGCAGCCCCGACTCCTGGATGGCGGTCGCGAGCGCGATCGCCACGGCCCGCTCGGGCATGGCCCGGTCGGTGCCGACGGCGGCGATCGTGGCCGCGTTCACCGCCTGCTCGGGCGTGAACTCGTAACTCGTCCCGTTCGCGTCGCCAGAAACGACTCTGCAGCCCGGATCACCGGTGCCGCCGGTGACGTACTGCACGACGACATAACCCGCGACGGCGGACAGGACCACGCAGGCCGCCCCGAAACGAAGGAGGCGGCCGCGGCGCTTGGGGGAAGGGGACGGCTCTGGCACGCGTACAAGGTACTGGAGAGTACTGAGGAGTAGGAGGCAGGTGCGCACAGCGGGGAACAGCGGGACCGCCGACTGGCGCGTTAGGGTCGACGGCATGGCCGACACCCCGCTTGACCTCACGCTGGACGCCGCGCTGCTCACCGCACAGCTCGTGGACCTCCCCTCCGAGAGCGGCACCGAGAAGCCCCTCGCGGACGCCGTCGAGACCGCCCTGCGCGCGCTGCCCCACCTGACGGTGGACCGCTACGGCAACAACGTGGTCGCCCGCACGAACCTGGGCCGTGCGGAGCGCGTGGTCCTCGCCGGGCACATCGACACGGTCCCGATCGCCGACAACGTCCCCTCGCGCCTGGACGAGGACGGGGTCCTGTGGGGCTGCGGCACCTGCGACATGAAGGCGGGCGTCGCGGTCCAGCTGCGCATCGCGGCGACGGTCCCGGCCCCCAACCGCGACCTGACCTTCGTCTTCTACGACAACGAGGAGGTCGCCGCCGACCTCAACGGCCTGAAGCACGTGGCCGAGGCCCGTCCGGAGTGGCTGGCGGGCGACTTCGCGGTGCTCCTCGAACCCTCCGACGGCCAGGTCGAGGGCGGCTGCCAGGGCACCCTGCGGGTCCTGCTGAAGACGAAGGGCGAGCGGTCCCACTCGGCGCGCTCCTGGATGGGCTCCAACGCCATCCACGCGGCGGCCCCGATCCTGGCCCGTCTGGCCGCGTACGAGCCCCGCTACCCGGTCATCGACGGCCTGGAATACCGGGAGGGCCTCAACGCGGTCGGCATCGCCGGCGGAGTGGCCGGCAACGTCATCCCCGACAGCTGCGTCGTCACCGTCAACTTCCGGTACGCGCCGGACCGCAGTGAGGAGGAGGCCGTCGCGCACGTCCGCGAGGTCTTCGCCGACTGCGGAGTGGAGGAGTTCGTCGTCGACGACCACAGCCCCGCCGCCCTGCCCGGCTTGTCCCACCCGGCCGCGGCGGCCTTCATCAAGGCGGTCGGCGGCACCCCGATGCCCAAGTACGGCTGGACGGACGTCAGCCGCTTCTCCGCCCTGGGCGTCCCCGCCGTCAACTACGGCCCCGGCAACCCGCACTTGGCGCACAAGCGGGACGAACGCGTCGAAACAGCGAAGATCCTGGCGGGCGAGGAACGCCTGCGGACCTGGCTGACGGCCTGATCCGCCGGCCCGGCCCGCCAACGCTTCACGGCGGACACGCCGACGTCCCCCGCCCGTAACCCGCGTAGATCTACGCTGAGATGGAACAACCCGCAAGCGGAGGGAGCTCACCATGGCTACAGGCAACCCCGAGGGCAAGAAGCAGCCGCCGGACGAGCAGCGCCTGGGACCGGTCCTCCGCAGGCGGGATCAGGTGCAGGCGAGCACCACGGACCAGCGACTGCTGGACGAACGGGCTCCCTCGGACTGGGTTCACACCGACCCCTGGCGGGTCCTGCGCATCCAGTCGGAGTTCATCGAGGGCTTCGGCACCCTCGCCGAACTCCCCCCGGCCATCAGCGTGTTCGGCTCCGCCCGCACCCCCGTGGACTCCGCGGAGTACGAGGCGGGCGTACGTCTGGGCGGCGCCCTCGTCGACGCCGGGTGGGCCGTCATCACGGGCGGCGGCCCGGGCGCGATGGAGGCGGCCAACAAGGGCGCGAGCGAGGCGGGCGGCGTCTCCGTCGGCCTCGGCATCGAGCTCCCCTTCGAGCAGGGCCTCAACCCGTACGTCGACATCGGCCTGAACTTCCGTTACTTCTTCGTGCGGAAGATGATGTTCGTGAAGTACGCGCAGGGCTTCGTGGTCCTGCCCGGCGGCCTCGGCACCCTCGACGAGCTCTTCGAGGCCCTCACCCTCGTCCAGACCCAGAAGGTCACCCGCTTCCCGATCGTCCTCTTCGGGACCGAGTACTGGGGCGGCCTGATCGACTGGCTGCAGAAGACCCTGGTCGCCCAGGGCAAGGCGGCGGAGAAGGACCTCCTCCTCTTCCATGTCACGGACGACGTGGAAGAGGCGGTGGCCCTGGTTTCCAAGGAGGCGGGCCGCTGACGACGGTCTTCGGTGAGCGCGGCGGGGTTACGCCAGTCCCCGCCGCGCCACCGCCGGAGCCCGGTGGCCGGCGATCGACGCCACCATGTCCAGCACCTGCCGCGTCTCCGCCACCTCGTGCACCCGGTACACCTGCGCCCCCAGCCACGCCGACACGGCCGTGGTCGCCAGGGTCCCCACCACCCGCTCCTTCACCGGCCGGTCCAGCGTCTCCCCGACGAAGTCCTTGTTCGACAGGGACACCAGCACCGGCCACCCCGTCTCCACCATCTCCCCGAGCCTCCGGGTCGCCTCCAGGCTGTGCCGGGTGTTCTTCCCGAAGTCGTGCCCGGGATCGATCATGATCGACTCCCTCGGCACCCCCAGCCCCGCCGCCCGCTCCGCCAGCCCCACGGTCACCCGCAGAATGTCGGCCATGACGTCCTCGTACGTCACCCGGTGCGGACGCGTCCGCGGCTCGGCGCCGCCCGCGTGCGTGCACACCAGCCCGACCCCGTACCGCGCCGCCACCTCCGCCAGCCGAGGATCCACGCCGCCCCACGCGTCGTTCAGGAGATCCGCGCCCGCCTCGCAGACCGCCTCCCCGACCTCGGCCCGCCAGGTGTCCACGCTGATGATCACGTCCGGGAAGCGCCGCCGCACCTCGGCCACGAAGCCGACGGTCCGCCTGGCCTCCTCCTGAGCCGTCACTTCGTCACCGGGCCCGGCCTTCACGCCGCCGATGTCGATGACGGCGGCGCCCTCGGACACCGCCTGCTCCACGCGCGCGAGGGCCGGCTCGTCACGGAAGGTCGCGCCCTGGTCGTAGAAGGAGTCCGGGGTGCGGTTCACGATCGCCATGATCACCGGCTCGTGCGCGCCGAATTCACGCCTGCCCAGCCTGAGCATCCCCTGTGACCTCTCCTAGTCCGGCCTGCACATCCACCGCCTGCGACCCTAGCTGTCGGACCCGCATGGCACGATCGGACCCACACACATCCACTCCGAGCACACCGAGTGTGGGGACCCACCGATGGTTATGTTCTTGTTCCTGGTCATCGCGCTCGCCGTCGTGGTCGCCGCGGTGACCCTCGCCGTGGTGGGCGGCGGCGAGGGCACCGGCCCGCTGCCGGAGGTCGCCCCCGAGCGGCTGCACGACCCGCTGCCCCCGGACCGCCCGGTCGACCGGACCGACATCGACCGCCTCCGCTTCCCGCTGGCCGCCCGCGGCTACCGCATGGCCGACGTGGACGACGCCCTCAGCCGCCTCGCCGCCGAACTCGCCGAGCGCGACGCCCGCATCGCCGACCTGGAGTCCGCCCTGGCCGGCGCCAGGACCCCGGCCGGGCCGCCGCACGTCTCCATGGAGAAGCAGGCCCCGGAGGACCACCAGTGAGCGACGGCGCGGCCCTCGCGGGCGCGGACGGCGCGCTGCGCTGCCCCTGGGCCCTGTCCACACCGGACTACGTGACCTACCACGACGAGGAGTGGGGCCGCCCGGTCCACGGCGACGACGCACTGTTCGAACGCCTGAGCCTGGAGGCCTTCCAGTCCGGCCTGTCCTGGATCACGATCCTGCGCCGCCGCCCCGGCTTCCGCACCGCCTTCGCTGACTTCAAGATCGCCTCGGTCGCCGTCTTCACCGACGAGGACCGCGAGCGCCTGCTCGCCGACCCCGGCATCATCCGCAACCGCGCCAAGATCGACGCCACCCTCGCCAACGCCCGCGTCCTGGCCGAGTGGGCCTCCGGCGACCTGGACGACCTGATCTGGTCCCACGCCCCCGACCCGACCGCCCGCCCGGCCCCGAAAACCCTGGCGGACGTCCCGGCGGTGACGGACGAGTCGACGGCCCTGTCGAAGGCCCTGAAGAAACGGGGACTGCGCTTCGTGGGCCCGACGACGGCGTACGCACTGATGCAGGCGTGCGGGTTGGTCAACGACCACCTGGAGACGTGCGCTGCACGCATCGCCCCGTGAGTCAGCGGCCCAGGTACTTCGGCTTCTCCTTGTTGACGAAGGCCTGCACGGCGATCGCGTGATCCTCGGACGCCCCCGCCCGGCTCTGCAGCTCGTCCTCCTTCTCCAACGTCTCGGAGAGCGAGTGCGAGAACCCGTACGCGACGGCCTCCTTGATCGCCGCGTAGGCGACCGTCGGCCCCTCGGCCAGTGCGCGCGCCACCTTCTCGGCCTCCTCGCGCAGCGCGTCCGCGGGGACGACCCGGTTGGCGATGCCGAGTTCGTACGCGTCCTGGGCCGTGATGCTGCGCGGGAAGAGCAGCAGATCGGCGGCCCGCCCCGGCCCGATCACCCGGGGCAGGGTCCAGGAGACCCCCGAGTCGGCGGTGAGCGCCACCCCCGCGAACGACGTGTTGAAGGACGCCGTGTCGGCCACGACACGGAAGTCCGCGGCGAGCGCGAACCCGAAGCCCGCCCCCGCCGCGACCCCGTTCACCGCGGCGACCACCGGCTTCGGCGCCTCGGTCAGCGCCCGCACGACCGGGTTGTAGTGCTCCTTGACCGTGCTCATGACCTTCCCGGAGCCTTCGGCCAGCAGCCCGATGTGCTCCTTGAGGTCCTGCCCCACGCAGAACGCCCGCTCACCGGCCGCCGTCAGCAGCACGGCCCGTACGGCGTCGTCGGTCACGGCGGACCGGACCGCCTCCCGGAGGGCGGCCTTGGTGGCGATGTTCAGCGCGTTCATCGCCTCGGGGCGGTTCAGCGTGATCGTCGCGAGCCCGTCGCTCACCTCGTAGAGCACGGTGTCGGCCATGGCGTATCCCCTCCGTGTCGCGGCTCCGACGTACTACTGGTCAGTACGTCCGGTGTACGAGGACAGCATGGCGGAGATCGTCGTCCGAGGACCGGACCCGGCGTGTGACCTGCGTCAAAGAATTCGGGACGGTTTCCGGTGCGTGGAAGTCCGTGCGGGCGCGCAGTATCGCAGTCACATCGCCGAATTGAGTGGTTTTGCTCGCGCGCGTTGCCCAAGCGATGCCGACTGATGTTGGTCATCGGGTCCTGAGATGCGGGATAATGGCCTGGAAGCAATGTGTTCGATGCCGGTGTCGTGTGTCCCACGCTGGACCGCGGCTGCCCTCCATGGGCCGTCGGCTTTGGCGATGAGCTGGTTTCAGGAAGGGGAACGAGCATGGCGGCCATGAAGCCGCGAACGGGTGATGGCCCGCTCGAGGTGACCAAGGAGGGGCGGGGCATCGTCATGCGCGTTCCGCTCGAAGGCGGCGGTCGACTCGTCGTCGAGCTGACCCCTGACGAGGCCGACGCACTCGGCGACGCCCTCAAGAAGGTCGTCGGCTGACGCGCAAGCGACCCCACTCTTTCAATCGCTCCGGCAGCCGTGAGGATGCCGGAGCGATTGGTTTGTCAGGTTTCCGGGCTTTTCCGCGGTTGACCGGCGCCGCCTGGCCCGAAAGGCCCAAAGCCGGACCGCGGCCTCAGCGCTTGACCGCGCACAGCAGCCCGTCGCCCACCGGCAGCAGGGAAGGCACCAGCTCCTGGCTCTCCCGCACCGCCCGCAACAGCTCCCGGATCCTTATGACCTCCGTCGGCTGCGGACCGGAGTCGACCGTGCGGCCGTTGGCGAAGACGCCCTCGAAGACGACAAGCCCGCCCGGGCGCAGCAGGCGCAACGATTCAGCGAGGTACTCCAGAAGCTCCAGCCGGTCGCCGTCACAGAAGACGAGGTCGTAGCCGGCGTCCGCGAGGCGGGGCAGGACGTCGAGCGCCCGGCCCGGAATGAACCGGGCCCGGTTGCTGGCGAAGCCACAGGCACGGAAGGCCTGCCGGGCGAACTGCTGGTGTTCCGGCTCGGGGTCGACGGTCGTCAGGACGCCGTCCGGACGCATCCCGTACAGCAGGTGGATCCCGGAGACGCCGGTCCCGGTGCCGATCTCGGCGACCGCTTTCGCGTCCACGGTGGCGGCGAGCATCCGCAGCGCGGCGCCCGTGCTGGGCGACACCGAGCGCAGCCCTGCCTCACGGGCCCGGTCACGGGCCCAGAGCAGCGCTTCGTCCTCGGCGGCATAGGCGTCGGCGAACGCCCAGCTTGCCTGCCGGTTGCCGGTAATGACCCTCTCCTGTCCCCGTGGTTGCCTCGGCGTGACTGTATCCGTTGCCGCCGGGAACCCGCAGATGGGACCGGGCGTTTGAAGGGGTGGGAACGCCGACGGGGGGACACAGTTGGATCACGATGAGGGACCGGGCGTCGAGCAAGTGCTGACGCAGCAGCATGAGCCGTCCCAGCACAGATCAATTTCTCGTAAAACCGCTTATCCGGAGCTAACGGGCGAGGTGGCTATGGTAGGGGCTCCACTGGACACCACCAGAGCCGACAGGGGAGGTGCGGCCGCGCCTGTGCATCAGGGAGGAGCGCTGCGGCGCCTTCTCAGGTCGGCGGGCAGGCCGAAATCCGTGAACGACACCGCTGCTGACTCCAGCCACGCCGCCGGCACCGCCGGCCGCGCCCAGACCGCGACCTTCTCCACCGACGCGGACGGGCAGGCATGGACTCCGCCCACGTGGGAGGAGATCGTCAGCATGCACAGCGGCCGGGTCTACCGGCTCGCCTACCGTCTGACCGGCAACCAGCACGACGCCGAGGACCTCACCCAGGAGGTCTTCGTCCGCGTCTTCCGCTCCCTGTCGACGTACACGCCGGGCACCTTCGAGGGCTGGCTGCACCGCATCACCACCAACCTCTTCCTGGACATGGTCCGCCGCAAGCAGCGCATCCGCTTCGACGCGCTGGGCGACGACGCGGCCGAGCGGCTGCCCAGCAAGGAGCCCACCCCGCAGCAGGTCTTCAACGACGCCCACTTCGACGCCGACGTCCAGCAGGCCCTCGACACCCTCGCGCCCGAGTTCCGCGCCGCGGTCGTCCTGTGCGACATCGAAGGCCTCTCCTACGAGGAGATCGCCGCGACCCTCGGCGTCAAGCTGGGCACGGTCCGCTCGCGGATCCACCGCGGCCGTTCGCAGCTGCGCAAGGCGCTCGCGCACCGCGCGCCCGACGCGCGCGCCGAGCGCCGCCCCTTCGCGGCCCGCGTTCCCGCTCTGGGAGGAGGGGGCGCGACCGCGTGAGTGAATCCCGGAACAACGCAGCCGAGAGGCTCCTCGCGGAGCAGCACCTCGGAGACCGGCTCTCGGCCCTGGTGGACGGCGAGCTCGGTCATGACACCCGCGAGCGGGTACTGGCGCATGTGGCGACCTGCCCGAAGTGCAAGTCGGAGGTCGACGCGCAGCGCCGGCTGAAGAACGTCTTCGCGGAAGTCGCCCCGCCGGCCCCCTCCGAGAGCTTCCTGGCCCGTCTCCAGGGGCTCCCCGGGGGTGATCCGGACGGCGACGGCTCGCCGTTCGGCGGGGGCGCGGGGGGAGGCTTCGCCGACGGAGTCTTCGGAGTAAGAGGACCCAGACGGGACGAGCCGTTCGAGTTCGGCTATGTACCGGCCCGTGATCACGGCTCCGTCCTGTCACCGTCCCCGGCCTCGGACCGGGGCTTCCGCATCCACCCCGTCGGCCGTGGCGGCGACCGCCATGACACCGAGCGGTCGCGGAGCATGCGGTTCGCGTTCGTCGCCGCCGGCGCGGTGTCGCTGGCCGCGATCGCGCTGGGCGGCATGACCACCGTCGCACCGGTCGACACGACCGCGGACGGTCGCGCCGGCTCGGGCAACGGGAGCAACGTGACACCGGCCCGCACCCCGAGCACGGGCTCCTCGGCGACAACGGACAGCCAGCGGCGCCGTGCCGTGGGTCCCCTGCTCTCCCAGGGCGGCCAGTCCGGCGACAGCCCGGTGGCCCCGACCGAGGTCTCCGCGCCGCTGCTGCCGGGCGTGCCCACGCCTGCCGGCGACCGGGGCGAGCAGGCACTGCACCGGCTCACCAGCCCCATGGTGGCCGGCGCGGCGGCGATGTCCCCGCTGATACGTCCGCTCGGCGCGATCCCGCCGGTGGCCCTGACCTCCTGGACCACCCCACCCGAGATCACCGGCCTCGGACTGCTCACCGCGCCCGCCCCCGACAGCACCTCCGCTCCGTCCCCTTCGTCCTCCCCTTACTCGCAGCGCACCCGCTGACCGGGGCCCTGCGCCGCTCCGCCGCGAACCTGGTTGAATCCGGGGTGGACCGCGCCCTGCCAGGCAGCCGGGCGTGAAGGCGGAGTTCGCCGGGCCGGGTGCCGTGGCGGGGGGAGTGTGGGGGAGAGCATGGACGAGGGGAAGCCCACGAGGGCGAAGTGGTGGAGCCGGCCTCGACCGCAGTCATCCCGGACACCCGAGGGCGACTTCGAACTGGCCGACCCGGCGCCGAGCGGACAGAACAGCCCGGCGGATCCTGCGGACACAGCAGACACAGCAGACACAGCAGCGGGACCCGCCACCGGCTCCGGCCCGGCCGACGCTACCCACGCCCCCAGCGACGCCGACTCCGACCTGTCCTCCGGCCCGGCCGACGCTACCCACGCCCCCAGCAACGACGGCGACTACGAACTGAGCCGCCCGACAAGCACGACGATCCCCCAAGCGGATCTGGGGGACCCGGGGGTCCCGGCGAACCTGGCCGGCTCCGCGGTCTCGGCGGACGGGGATGTCCTGGCAGACCCCGCAGTCTCGGCGGTCTCGGCGGTCTCGGGGGACGGGGATGTCCTCGCGGACCCGGGAGCCCCGGCGAACCTGGCCCGGTCCGCGGTCTCGGCGGACCGGGATGTTCCGGCGGACCCAGCAGCCTCGGCGGTCTCGGGGATCCCGGCGGACCCCGCAATCTCGGCGGACCTGGGCGCCTCGGGGGCCCCGGCGAACCCGGCTGGCTCCGAGGTCTCGGCGGACCCGGCGGTCTCGGGGGACCCGGCAGTCTCGGGGGACCCGGCAGTCTCGGCGAGCCTGGCCGTCTCTGAGTTCTCGGGGGACCCCGCGATCTCGGTGGATCCGGCGGTCTCGGCGGACCCCGCAGTCCCACCGGTCTTGGCGGACCTGGCCGTTTCTGAGGTTTCGGCGGGCCCGGCCGTTCCGGGGGGCTCGGCTGGTTCGGATGTTGTGGGGGACGTCGTTGGCTTTGACGGGCCGGTGGTGGCCAGTTCGGGTGTTCATGCAGACGCGGGCTTCTCGGCCGACGTGGGGGCCGCTGCGCCGTCCGTCGGGGAGGGGCGGCCCAAGCCGCTGCATGACCCGGACCCTTACAGCACACCGCCGTACGGCGAGCCTGGGCCTTGGGCGCTCGCGCCGCCCGTTCAGCACCCGGCGGCGACCATACCGCCGGCGGGCCAGGCTGACGCCTTGCCTCCTCTCGGGCCGGTAGGCGAGCCTGGGCCTTGGGCGCTCGCGCCGCCCGTTCAGCACCCGGCGGCGACCATACCGCCGGCCAGTCAGGCCGACGCCTTGCCTCCTCTCGGGCCGGTAGGCGAGCCTGGGCCTTGGGCGCTCGCGCCGCCCGTTCAGCACCCGGCGGCGACCATGCCGCCGGCCGGCCAGGCCGACACCGCACCTGCCCTCGGGCCGGTAGCCGACGCCGGCCCGAGTCTTGGCCCTCTCCCGGCTTCCCCGCCTCCGACCAGCCCCACGCCCTGGCACCGGTACGACCCCTGGTCGCCCACCCCCTTTGCCGGAGCGCCTCTGCCCGGGGCCGCCGCTGCCCAAGGGCCCCCGCCCGGCGGGCTCGTGGGCGGGCCCCTTCAGCAGGCCGGTGTGCACGTGCTCAGCGCGGCCGAGCGGCGCAGGCAGGTGCGGCGCAGGCTGGTCGGGGGCGCGCTGGCCGTCGCGTTGGTGTCAGGGGGCCTCGGCGGCGCCGTGGGGGCCTATCTGGAGCGCAACGGCGGGCTCAACGGGGTCCAGCTGCCGCAGGCCTCCGCCGAGCCCACCGGGCGGGCCGCGGACAGCGTGGCCGGGATCGCCGCGCGGGCCCTGCCCAGCGTCGTCACGCTGCACGTCAGCGGCGGCGACGAGTCCGGCACCGGCACCGGCTTCGTGCTCGACTCGGTCGGCTACATCCTCACCAACAACCACGTAGTCGAGCCCGCCGGAAGCAACGGCGAGATCACCGTCGTCTTCAACGGCGGCACGACCGCCAAGGCCGAGGTCGTCGGCCGGGACAGCGGCTACGACCTCGCCGTGGTGCGGGTGACCGGGGTGAAGGGGCTGAAGCCCCTCTACCTCGGCAACTCCGACAACGTCCAGGTCGGCGACCCGGTCGTCGCCATCGGCGCCCCCTTCGACCTCGAGGGCACCGTCACCTCGGGCATCATCAGCGCGAAGGAACGGCCCATCACCGCCGGCGGCGGCAGCGGCGACGGCAGCGACGTGTCGTACGTCGACGCCCTGCAGACCGACGCGCCGATCAACCCCGGCAACTCCGGCGGGCCCCTCCTCGACAAGCAGGGCCATGTCATCGGCATCAACTCCGCCATCCGCTCCGCCGCCGACGGCAGCGACTCCGGCACCGCCCAGGCCGGTTCGATCGGCCTCGGCTTCGCCATCCCGATCAACCAGGGCAAGCGCGTCGCCGAGGAGCTCATCAACACCGGCAAGGCGACCCACCCGGTCATCGGCATCACCCTCGACCTGGACTACGCGGGCGACGGCGCCCGCGTCGGCACCGGCGGCGCCGACGGCGGGGCCCCGGTCACCGCGGGCGGCCCCGGCGACCGGGCAGGCATCCGCGCCGGGGACGTCATCACGGAGGTCGACGGCCAGCGCGTCCACTCCGGTGAGGAGCTGATCGTCAAGACCCGTGCCCACCGCCCGGGCGACCGGCTGGAACTGACCGTCGAGCGCGGCGGAGCGCAACGCACCCTCACACTGGTCCTCGGTTCGTCAGGCGCCGGCTGAGGTCCGGCATCCCCACGATTGACAGAAACGTCACAGGTCGGACGCCGAAACCCGGCTCCACAAGGCAAACAACGCGGAAAACCGGTCGCGTACACCTACTCGGACGCCCCGGGACGGTACCGGTCGGACAGGTGCGACAGGTACCGTGGACCCGGCCCGGACCACGGAAGACCCGAACTTGACCACTGAGGGCCGAGGGCCGAGGACCGCGGACATCGCAAGGAGCTTCAGGTGTTCAATGACATAGGACCGCTCGAGCTGGTGACGATCATCGTCCTGGCCGTGCTCGTCTTCGGTCCGGACAAGCTCCCGAAGGTCATCCAGGACGTGATGCGCACCGTCCGGAAGATCCGAGAGTTCTCGGAGAGCGCCAAGGCGGACATCCGCACCGAACTCGGCCCGGAGTTCAAGGACTTCGAGTTCGAGGACCTCAACCCCAAGACGTTCATCCGCAAGCAGTTGGACAACGACGAGCTGGGGCTGAAGGAGATCCGCAACGGCTTCGACCTGAAGAAGGAGATGGCGGAGGTCACGGACGCGGTCCACAGCCGCGACACCGACGCCTCCTCCTCTTCGTCCTCGGGCTCTTCGTCCTCGGGTTCTTCCTCCTCGGACGGCGGTCGCATCGACATGACCAAGAAGCCCGAGGAGCCCGGCAAGGACGACCGGCCGCCGTTCGACGCGGACGCCACCTGAGTCACCCGCGCCCCCCGATGTGAGGGGGCGCACGCTCCACGCGCCGGGCGGTTTCCCGGCAGCCCGGAGCGGGGTGGCTATGCTGCCTGGTTGTTGTGCGGAGCGGACGAGTACGCCCGAAGGGGGGCGGGCCGGTCGCTCCGTCGAGAACGAGGAGGCGTCCGGGCACATGGAGACGACGAGTCGGGCAGTCGCGCAGACGCCGGCCGCGGAGGGCGGACAACAGGTCCCCTCCGCCCGGCGTACGGTCGACGGCTACCTGGAGGCACCCTTCCCCTGGTACGGCCTCGACGAGGCCTTCACGGGGCCGCGCTGGCTGATGCAGGTGGGCACGGCGGCCGACGGGGCCGTGGAGCACGGTTCCATCGGACACGGTGACGAGCCCTCCGTACGACACGAGACGGCCGGCGAGGACCGCGGGAAGTTCGCGGTCGTCGTGACCGTCGCCGCGAACCCCGTGCGGCGCAGCGCGGACGGCACGGGCCTGCTGGAGGCCACCTCGGTGTCCTCGGCGGCCTGGCTCGCGGGCGTGGGCCTGCTGTCCTTCACCTGGCCGGGCCAGATGGACCACAGCCTGCGCGACGACTGGCTGGACCAGCAGACCGAGACGGCCTGGGTCCTCGCCGACGATCTCGCGGGCTCGGACTGGTCGACGCTGTCCCTGCCGGTCGACGGCGTGCCGACCTCGTTCCACTACCGCGAGTCCGAGTTCGGCTGGGTGCTGGCCGGCTCGACGCGGGAAGGGGTGCACGTGGGGGCGTACGGGAGGGGCATGAGCGCGTACGGCCTCGGCTTCGCCATGATCAAGGACATCGAGGCATACGCCTGATCAGGCACGCGACCCTGTACGACAGCGGGGGCGCCGTCCATGGCGGACGGCGCCCCCGCTGTCGCACGAAGGACGGGCCTGCGACCGGCCTGCGACCGGCCTGGAACGGGCCTAGGTCGTGTCCGCAAAGTCCCGCCTGGCTCGCGACGCCCGGCACGCCCGCTCGCCGCGTTGTCGGGATCGCCCACGTACACCCGGTACGAGGGTGACCCTCCGCCTTGCGATCGCACGCACCGGACGCCGCGAGCCCTGCCCTCCGGGCAGCCGGCGCTACTTTGCGGACACGATTTAGAACTTGTTGCGCGGGGTGATCCCCAGCGACAGCCCCGACAGGCCGCGCTGGCGTCCTCCCAGCTTGCCCGCGATCGCGCGCAGGGCGGAGCCCGCCGGGGAGTCGGGGTCGGTCAGGACGACCGGCTTGCCCTCGTCGCCGCCCTCGCGCAGGCGGACGTCGATCGGGATGGAGCCGAGGACCGGGACGTTCGCGCCGGTCGTGCGGGTCAGGCCGTCGGCCACGCTCTGGCCGCCGCCCGTGCCGAAGACGTCGACCATCTCGCCGCAGTGCGGGCAGGGCAGGCCGGACATGTTCTCGACCACGCCGACGATCTTCTGGTGCGTCTGCACGGCGATGGAGCCCGCCCGCTCGGCCACCTCGGCCGCCGCCTGCTGAGGCGTCGTCACGACCAGGATCTCCGCGTTCGGGACCAGCTGGGCCACCGAGATCGCGATGTCGCCGGTGCCCGGCGGGAGGTCCAGCAGCAGCACGTCCAGGTCGCCCCAGTACACGTCCGCCAGGAACTGCTGGAGCGCCCGGTGCAGCATCGGGCCGCGCCACACGACCGGGGCGTTGCCCGGGGTGAACATGCCGATGGAGATGACCTTCACGCCGTTCGCCGACGGCGGCATGATCATGTTCTCGACCTGGGTCGGACGGCCGTCGGCGCCCAGCATGCGCGGCACGCTGTGGCCGTAGATGTCGGCGTCGACGACGCCCACCTTGAGGCCGTCGGCCGCCATCGCCGCCGCCAGGTTCACCGTCACCGAGGACTTGCCGACGCCGCCCTTGCCGGACGCGACCGCGTACACGCGGGTGAGGGAGCCGGGCTTGGCGAAGGGGACCTCGCGCTCGGTCTGGCCGCCGCGCAGGGCGCTCGCCAGCTCCTTGCGCTGCTCGTCGCTCATCACGTCGAGGGTGACGTCGACGCGGGTGACGCCCTCGACGGCCGAGACCGCGTCGGTCACGCGCTGCGTGATGGTCTCGCGCATCGGGCAGCCGGAGACCGTCAGGTACACGGTGACCGCGACCGCCCCGTCCGCGCCGATCTCCACCGACTTCACCATCCCGAGTTCGGTGATGGGCCGGTTGATCTCGGGGTCGTTCACCGTCGCCAGTGCCTCGCGCACCGCGTCTTCGCTAACCATAGGTCGATGGTACGGCCCGGTAGCCTGGCCCCGGAAAGCCCGTCACCGGTCGTCTACGTCACGTCCCCGCGACCGTTCTGCCGGGAATACGGCATGTTCGCGGTGCCCGTCCCGCCGATCCTCCAGCTCCTTGACCATGTCCTGCAGCTCCGAGCGGATCCAGTCCCGGGTGGCGACCTCGCCCAGGCCGATCCGCAGGGAGGCGATCTCCCTGGTCAGGTACTCGGTGTCGGCGATGGACCGCTCGTTCTGCTTGCGGTCCTGCTCCAGGTTGACCCGGTCGCGGTCGTCCTGCCGGTTCTGCGCGAGCAGGATCAGCGGGGCCGCGTAGGAGGCCTGGAGCGACAGCATCAGGGTCAGGAAGATGAACGGGTAGTTGTCGAAGCGCAGGTCGCGCGGGGCGAAGATGTTCCACAGCACCCAGACGATGATGACGATCGTCATCCAGACGATGAACCGCCCGGTGCCCAGGAACCGTGCGATGCGCTCCGACAGCCGTCCGAAGGCCTCCGGGTCCCACTCGGGCAGCAGCCGCCGCCGGGGCGGGCGCGGCTGGTCCAGCCGGGCGCGGGGACGGCTGGTCGCCGTGGCGCCGGCCGGGGTGCGGTTGTGGGGTGCGCCGGCCGTCGGGGTGCGCTCGCCGCGCCCGCTCTCACGCTCGGGAGTCATGCGGACCCGCCCCTTCGCCGTCCGTCCCGCCGCCGGCGCCGTCCTCGGCGAGGTGGAACTCCGTCTCCCGCCAGTCCTCCGGCAGCATGTGGTCCAGGACGTCGTCCACGGTCACGGCGCCGAGCAGCGACCCCGCCTCGTCCACGACGGGCGCCGCGACCATGTCGTAGGTCGCGAAGAACCCGGCGACGACCGGCAGCGCCGCGTCCGGCGCGAGAGTCTGCAGATCCTCGTCGAGGAGCGCGCTGACCAGCGTGTACGGCGGATCGCGCAGCAGGCGCTGGAAGTGGACCGTGCCGAGGTACTTGCCGGTCGGCGTCTCGTCGGGCGGGCGGCAGACGTAGACCTGGGCGGCGAGGGCGGGGGAGAGGTCGGGGTTGCGCACCCGCGCGAGGGCGTCGGCGACGGTGGAGTCGGGGCGCAGGACGATCGGCTCGGTGGTCATCAGCCCGCCCGCGGTGTGCTCCTCGTACGCCATCAGGCGCCGCATGTCGGCGGCGTCGGCGGGTTCCATCAGGCTCAGCAGCCGCTCCTGGTCCGCCGTCGGCAGCTCGGCGAGCAGGTCGGCCGCGTCGTCGGGGTCCATGGCCTCCAGGACGTCCGCGGCGCGCTCCTCCTTCAGCTTGCCGAGGATCTCGATCTGGTCGTCCTCCGGGAGCTCCTCCAGGACGTCGGCGAGCCGGTCGTCGTCGAGGGCGGCGGCGACCTCGGCGCGCCGCTTCGACGACAGGTGGTGCAGCACATTGGCGAGGTCGGCCGGACGCAGCTGCTCGAAGGTGGCGAGGAGGCTCTCCGCGCCCTGCCCGTGCTCCTCCAGCGAGAACCCGGTGACGGCCGACCACTCCACCGTCAACGTCTCGCCCCTGGCCCGCCGGAAGGCGCTCGCCTTCCGGCCCTTGCGCACGAAGACGCGGTCGATCTCCCAGTCCCGGCGGGCCGGCAGCTGCCGCAGCGACACGTCGAGGACGGTGACTTCCTCTCCCGGCTGCCCGGCCTCGACGAGGCTGACGCGCCGGTCCAGCAGTTCGCCGAAGACGAGCCGCTCGGTGGGCCGCTGCTCGAAGCGCCGGACGTTGACCACGCCGGTGGTGATGACCTGGCCGGACTCGATGCCGGTCACCCGGGTCATGGGCAGGAAGATGCGGCGCCGCGTGGACAGTTCGACGACCAGCCCGAGCACCCTCGGGGGCCGCCGCCCGACGCGCAGCATGACGACCAGATCGCGCACGCGCCCCACCTGGTCGCCGTTCGGGTCGAAGACGGGGACGCCGGCGAGGTGCGACACGAAGATCCGCGGTGTGCCCGCTGCCATGTCCGCACCTCCGTCCTTTTCCCAATTGCCCGCTCGTGCGGGCTTCAGGCTAGCCCGTCCCGATCGGAGACGCCCTGGTGGGCGGTCCGGACGGACTGGCTCCGCCGGCGCCCCGCGACCCCGGTACGCTGCCGTACGCCGCTCAGCACACCCCCGCAGAAAGGCAGCCTTCTCTGTGACTGCGATTTCCCAGGGCCGTACTCGTCGGACCGCACTGGTGAGCGCGGTGTGCGCACTGGTCGTGGGCCTGGGAGCGAGCGGGTGCAGCGAGGATCCGGACGCGGGCACGAACGGCGTGGGCAAGCTGCCCGCCAAGGAGATCCAGACGAAGGCGCGGACGGCCGCCGGCGCCGTGGACGCGGTGCGACTGTCGGGGAGCGTCGTCACCAGCGGGAAGACGTACAAGCTCGACATGAGCCTGAAGGCGGACGGCGGCAGCGGGTCGGTCACCGCGGAGGGGGCCACCTTCCAGCTGCTGCGGGTCGGCGAGCAGCTGTTCCTGAAGGCCGACGCGGAGTTCTGGAACCACGAGGACGGCACGTCCGACGACGGCGGTTCGGACAAGGCGGCGGGCGACAAGCTCGAGGGCAAGTTCGTGAAGGTGCCGGCGGGCGACCCCTCGTACAAGAAGTTCAGCGGCTTCACGGACAAGGACCTCCTCCTCGACGGCCTGCTGACGTTGCACGGCGCACTGGACACGGACGGCCACCACGAGCAGTCCGGCGTCCGCACGATCCGCATCACCGGCGACGGCGGCTCCGGCGGCACGCTGGAC
This sequence comes from Streptomyces sp. NPDC051677, assembly GCF_044453465.1. Taxonomy (NCBI): domain Bacteria; kingdom Bacillati; phylum Actinomycetota; class Actinomycetes; order Kitasatosporales; family Streptomycetaceae; genus Streptomyces; species Streptomyces sp. NPDC051677. The sequence continues at coordinate 187,767 of NZ_JBITCT010000011.1, read as the reverse complement.
GTGTCCCTGGAGGGCGAGCCGTACCCGCTGCGCCTGGTGCGGGCCGGCGGCGCGGGCACGTTGAGCTTCTCCGCCTGGGGCAAGGACTTCGCCCTGAAGGAACCGGCGAAGGACGAGACGGTGGACTACGGCAAGCAGCTGCCGACGTCGTGACTACCGTTTGCCGCGTCTCTTCCCAAGGAGCAGCTTCGGCAGCCCCGCCGGGATCGGCTCACGTGTGGTGGCGGGCGACGGCACCGGCCGCGCCGCCAGATCCCCGTCCGGCAGGGGCAGCGTGGCCCCCGTCGGCTCCAGGCGGAGCACCCTGCACTCCCGTGCCCAGCGCTCGGTCATCGCCTCCCCGTCGGGGGCGTTCAGCCGCTTGCCCTTGAGGTCGGCGACGGCGGCCTCCCAGGCCTCGCCGCCGGGCGCGAGCTGGACGACCGTCGCCGTCCACGAGACCAGCCGGCCCCCCTTGTCCTTGCTGCGGACGGTGACCTCGGCCGAGCCGCCCTCGACGAGCCCCGGCAGCGGCTGCTCACCGGGCCCGTCGCCGACCAGCGTGGCCGCGCCCTCGTGCCACACGTGCCACAGCGCACGCGCGGCCGGTTCGCCGGCGCCCCGGACCCAGATGAGGCCGGACTTCTTGGTGGCCTCCTCGACGAGGGCCTGGTCGAGCAGCTCTCTTGTCATGACGCCAGCCTAGCCAGGGCCCGCCCGGCGGCACTCACAGCCAGCCGTTGCGCTTCAGCGTGCGGTGGATGCCGACGCACATGCCCACCATGACCGCCATGACGACCGGGTAGCCGAACTTCCAGTGGAGTTCGGGCATGTAGTCGAAGTTCATGCCGTACACCCCGCACACCATCGTCGGCACGGCGATGATGGCGGCCCAGGAGGTGATCTTGCGCATGTCCTCGTTCTGCGCGACGGACGCCTGCGCGAGGTTGGCCTGGAGGATCGAGTTGAGCAGCTCGTCGAAGCCGATGACCTGCTCCTGGACCCGGGCGAGGTGGTCGGCGACGTCCCGGAAGTACTTCTGGATGTCGGGGTCGACCAGCCGCATCGGCCGCTCGCTCAGCAGCTGCATCGGCCGCAGCAGCGGCGACACCGCACGCTTGAACTCCAGGACCTCACGCTTGAGTTGGTAGATCCGCCCGGCGTCCGTGCCGCGCGGGGTGCCCTTGCGGCCCGGCGAGAACACCTCCGTCTCGACCTCGTCGATGTCGTCCTGCACGGCGTCGGCGACCGCGACATAGCCGTCGACGACGTGGTCGGCGATCGCGTGCAGCACGGCCGAGGGGCCCTTGGCGAGCAGCTCGGGGTCGTCCTGGAGCCGGTGGCGCAGCGCACGCAGCGAGCCCTGGCCGCCGTGCCGGACGGTGATGAAGAAGTCCTTGCCGGTGAAGCACATGACCTCACCGGTCTCGACGACCTCGCTGTTGGCGGTGAGCCGGTCGTGCTCGATGTAGTGGATCGTCTTGAAGACGGTGAAGAGCGAGTCGTCGTAGCGCTCCAGCTTGGGCCGCTGGTGCGCCTGCACCGCGTCCTCCACGGCCAGCGGGTGCAGCCCGAACTCGGCTGCGATACCGGCGAATTCGGCCTCGGTCGGCTCGTGCAGGCCGATCCACACGAAGCCTCCGTCGCGCCGCACCTGACGCATGGCCTCCTGCGGGGTCGGCGGCTGCGGGAACGCGACGCGCGAGCCGTCACGGTAGACGGCGCAGTCGACGACGGCCGACGGCGTCGCCGGGTCACGGGTGGTGTCGTAGGCGCCGCTGTCCATGCGCCCGCCCCCCTTGCGCAGGGAGGGACGGGCGGGGCGGACGACGGCACGGAGGTCGCGGATCATCGACATGGCAGGCTCCTTCGCGACGAGCAAAGAAAGACCGCCACGACGGGTGGAACTGCCCGGAATGGGGACGTCCTGACTGGGTCTCCCCGGCCCTCAAGACTGGGGAAGGATGTTTGGCACGTCCACAAAGCGGGGAGCACCGCTCCGTCGCGGTGGCGAGCTTCGCTACTGATTCAGATCAGATTCAGATCAGACAGATCAGGCAAGAACGAAACGAAGTGCTCTTCGGCATGAAGATGAGCGCGAGAGTTGGCGACCAGCCGGAGGCGAAGAGGCCAGAGCAGCTGCATCAGCGGCCGGAAGAGCGAGTGGTACTGCACGGGTGACTTCGATCCATGACAGCCCCACCTCCTCCAGCCGGTCCCTCGTAAGGGAGTCTCGTCTGCGTCGGGGCAAGATCGCGACGCTTCAGCGTGCTGCCCCGAACTACCGGCCCAGAGTACCAGCCGACCGAAGTGTCAAGGCGCTGCTTTGCCCTGCGCCGACCAGTTCTATGCTCGCCGCATGGCTGATGTTCTTCCTCTGGTCGAGGCTCGTTTGCGCACCGCGCTGGGCGAGCCGGACGCCCGCGCCGCGGTCACCTTCCTCGGTACGGACCGCGTCGAGGTGTTGCGTTTCCACGAGGGCGACGTCGTCCGCTACGCCACGCTCGGCATGTCCGCGCAGCCGATGAGCGACCCCACGGCGGTGCTGGCGGACCCGGTCAAGGGCCCGCGCGCGGAGCTGGTCCTGTCGGTCCGCCCCGGTGCCGCCGACACGGACAAGGTGCTCCGCCCGCTCGCCGTGCTCGCCGCGTCCCCGCAGGTCGAGGGCGTGGTCGTGGCCCCCGGCGCCTCCCTCGACGTCGGCGAACCCCTGTGGCCCGGCGCCCCGTTCACCTCGGTCCTGGTCGCCGAGCCGGGCGGTCTGGTCGAGGACCTCGACCTCGGCGAGCCCCTCGACCCGGTGCGCTTCCTGCCCCTGCTTCCCATGACCCCGAACGAGGCCGCCTGGAAACGCGTGCACGGCGCCCAGGCCCTCCAGGAGCGCTGGCTGACGAGCGGGACGGACCTGCGGGATCCCTCCCGCAGGTCCGTCCCGCTCGACTGAGGCCGGGTGACCGAAGTCACCAACACGTGCCTGAAAACCTTCAGTTGGGTCGGCCGGCTCAGTTCGCGAAGACGGCCACCCCGTCCTCGGCCGCGTGCCGCGGCTGCAGTTCCTCCGCCTCGTGCGTGAGGGCCTCCCGTCGCACGACGACCACGACCGCGCCGAGGACCGCCGTCACGGCCGCGACGGCGAACGGGATGCGGGCGTCGGTCCACTCCTCGATCTTCGGCGCGAAGTAGGGCGCAGCGGCAGCCGCGAACCACCGCACGAAGTTGTAGCCGGCGCTCGCCACCGGACGCGGGGCGTCGGAGACGCCGAGCGCCAACTCGGTGTAGACCGTGTTGTTCACGCCGATGAACGCGCCCGACAGGATCGTGCAGACGATCGCCGTGGTGTGGTCGCCGTAGCCGAGGGCGAGCACGTCGACGGCGAGCAGCACCAGCGAGCCGCCGAGCACCTGCAGCGAGCCGAACCGCTTCTGGAGCCGCGGCGCCACGATCACCGAGAAGACGGCGAGCAGCAGTCCCCAGGCGAAGAACACCGCCCCCGACTTGTACGGGGTCATGTTCAGTACGAACGGGGTGAAGGCGAGCACGGTGAAGAACGTGTAGTTGTAGAAGAACGCGGAGGCTGCGGCGGAGGCGAGTCCGCCGTGGCCGAGCGCCTTGATCGGGTCCAGGAGCGAGGTCTTGCGGGCCGGCTTCGGCTGCTCCTTCAGGAACGCCGTGATGCACAGGAAGCCGATCGCCATCAGGAACGCGGTGCCGAAGAAGGGGTAGCGCCAGCTGGCGTCGCCGAGCAGCGCGCCCAGCAGCGGCCCGCAGGCCATGCCGAGGCCGAGGGCGGACTCGTACAGCAGGATGGCGGCCGCGCTGCCGCCGGCCGCCGCGCCGACGATCACTGCGAGGGCGGTGGAGACGAAGAGCGCGTTGCCGAGCCCCCAGCCGGCTCGGAAGCCCACCAGTTCGGCGACCGAGCCCGAGGTGCCGGCGAGGCCGGCGAAGACGACGACGAGCGCGAGGCCGAGCAGCAGCGTGCGGCGGCCGCCGATGCGGCTGGAGACGAAGCCGGTGACCAGCATCGCGAAGGCGGTGATCAGGAAGTACGAGGTGAAGAGCAGGGAGACCTGGCCGGCCGTGGCGTCCAGGCCCTGGGCGATGGACGGCAGGATCGGGTCGACGAGGCCGATGCCCATGAAGGCGACGACGGACGCGCCGGCCGTCGCCCACACCGCCTTCGGCTGCCGCAGGATGCTCCCGGCTCCGGCGTCGAACGTGTCCATGGTTCCCCTCACCCGCTGAGATGGTTGGTGTATGCACATAGTAAGTTAGCTCAGCTAATTAATGCAAGCTACACGTAAATGCTGCCGGTTCAACTGGTTCCGTCCGGACGGGTGATCGTCCTTGACGTGGGCGGGCTCGGGTAGGACCGTGGGGCCCTATGAGGGGCGAACCCAGTTGCCCGAAGTGTGGTGGCCGGGTCAGGGCTCCCGGACTCTTCTCCGACTCCTGGCAGTGCGATGTGCACGGGACGGTGCATCCGCTGCAGCCCGTGATCCCGCCCAGCGTCGAGGCCCTCAGTGTTGTCGTGCACCGCACGCAGGTCCCGGTGTGGATGCCGTGGCCGCTGCCGGTCGGCTGGCTCTTCACGGGCGTGACGTACGCCGGCGACGACCGCAGTGGAGGCCGTGCCACCGTCGTCGCCTGCTCCGGACCCGGCCCGCTCGGCGGCATGGGCGAGCTGATCCTGGTCGCCGAGGAGCTGGGCGTCGGCCTCGGCGCACGGTACGCCGGTGTCGACGGGCCGGACCCGGGCCCTTATATGAGCGTCGAGAAACCCCCGCAGGCGAAGGTGCTGGCCGCGGGCCGGCCGACCCCCCTGTGGCATGTCTCCGCCACTCCGGACGACCGCGCTGTCTTCGCGGGCGAGGCGCGGGGGCTGTGGCTGTGGGCGGTCGTGTGGCCCGAGCAGTCGGGGCTGCTGATGTACGACGAGCTGGTGCTGACGGACCTGCGGGACGCGGGGGCGGAGGTCGAGCTGGTGCCGTGCGGGGCGTTGTCCCCGCGCTTGCTCAAGCCGTGACGCTCCGCGGGGCCGGGCGGTGCCGTGTGGGCCGGCGGTTGTGGCTCCCTGCCGCGCCGTCGTGGCCGGTCGCGCCCGCGCGGCGCAGCCGCCATTGATACAGCCCGCGCCCCTTGGGTGAGTGGCTCGTGCCGTGTGTGTAGGGGGCGAACCCCGGCTTCGGGTGTGACAGGGGTGTTCGAATCGGCGCTATGCTGGAGCGTCCCCGTCCGTCCTGTCATCGCCTGGAGTCCGCGTCGTGCGTATCGATCTGCACTGTCACTCCACGGCCTCCGACGGTACGGACACCCCGGCCGAGCTGGTGCGCAACGCCGCCGCCGCGGGCCTGGACGTCGTCGCCCTGACCGATCACGACACCACCCGGGGATACGCCGAGGCCATCGCCGCGCTGCCGCGGGGGCTCACGCTCGTCACCGGCGCCGAGCTGTCCTGTCGTATCGACGGCATCAGCATGCACATGCTGGCCTACCTCTTCGATCCCGAGGAGCCCGTCCTGCTCGCCGAGCGTGAGCTGGTGCGCGACGACCGGGTGCCGCGGGCGCGCGGGATGGTCGCCAAGCTCAACGCCTTGGGTGTGCCCGTCACCTGGGAGCAGGTCGAGCGGATCGCCGGTGAGGGGTCCGTCGGGCGGCCGCACGTCGCCACCGCGCTGGTCGAGCTGGGCGTCGTGCCGACCGTGAGCGACGCGTTCACCGAGGACTGGCTGTCCGACGGCGGCCGGGCCTACGTCGAGAAGCACGAGACCGACCCCTTCGAGGCGATCCGGCTGGTCAAGGGCGCGGGCGGGGTCACCGTCTTCGCGCACCCCGGCGCCGACAAGCGGGGGCGCACGGTGCCGGAGGCGGCGATCGCCGAGCTGGCCGCGGCCGGCCTCGACGGCATCGAGGTCGACCACATGGACCACGACGCGGACACCCGGGCACGGCTGCGCGGGCTGGCCGCCGATCTGGGGCTGCTGGTCACCGGCTCGTCGGACTACCACGGCAGCCGCAAGACGTGCGTGCTCGGCGAGTACACGACCGACCCCGAGGTGTACGGGGAGATCACCCGACGGGCCGCGGGGGCGTTTCCGGTGCCGGGGACCGGCGGAGCCTGACGCTCGCCCCGCCCCTCCACTCACCCCCTTTCGCGCAAGGCTTCTGTACTGATGTTCGACGTCGCTGTCTTCGGCTCTCTCTTTCTCACCCTTTTCGTCATCATGGATCCCCCGGGGATCACCCCGATCTTCCTCGCGCTGACCGCCGGGCGACCCGGCAAGGTGCAGAAGCGGATGGCCTTCCAGGCGGTCTGTGTGGCGGGCGGTGTGATCACCGTCTTCGGGCTCCTGGGTCACCAGATCCTCGACTACCTGCACGTCTCGGTGCCCGCGCTGATGATCGCGGGCGGGCTGCTGCTCCTGCTGATCGCGCTCGACCTGCTCACCGGCAAGACCGACGAACCCAAGCAGACCAAGGACGTCAACGTCGCGCTCGTCCCGCTGGGCATGCCGCTGCTGGCCGGACCGGGCGCGATCGTGTCCGTGATCCTCGCCGTGCAGAAGGCCGACGGCGTGGCCTCCCAGGTGTCGGTCTGGACGGCGATCCTCGCCATTCATGCCGTGCTGTGGCTGGTGATGCGCTACTCGCTGTTGATCATCCGTGTCATCAAGGACGGCGGTGTCGTCCTCGTGACGCGGCTCGCGGGCATGATGCTCTCCGCGATCGCCGTGCAGCAGATCATCAACGGCGTCACCCAGGTGATCCGGGCGAGCTGAGCGGGGCGCCGGTACGCGCAGAGCCCCCTACGGCCGCTTGAACTGAAGCCGGCTGCAGGGGGCTCTGAAACCTGTGTGGAAGGACCCGTGTTACGAGGCCGAGGTGTCGGCCGGACGGATCCACAGCCGCTGCCCGATGGCGGCGGCCTGCTGAACGATCCGGTTGACGGAGGCGGCGTCCACGACGGTGCTGTCCACGGGCGTGCCGTCGACGTCGTCGAGTCGCATGATTTCGAAGCGCACTGCTTCTCCCTTCGTCTGGTCATCCCCGGAGGGGGATTGCTGCGTACATGAGGAGTCAACGCGGTGCGTGTTACAAACATTCCCTACGCTAAAGAAATTTTTCGAACAGCTAACTACTAACGGGTAAGAGGGTTTGCGGAGACTGAACGGGACCGGTTGTGTTCGCAGCGTGACCACCGGGACAATGGAGGCGATGAACGACGACCTCCCGGCCCTCGCCGCCCGCATCGACCGCACGAACGAGCTGCTGACGCGCATGCTCGCCGAGGTGGCCAAGACGCCCTCGACCCACGCGATCTTCGTCGACGCGGGGTACCTGTACGCGGCCGCGGGGCGCCTGGTGGCCGGGACCGAGGACCGCCGCGCCTTCGACCTCGACGCCGAGGGCCTGATCGAGGCGCTCATCGACCGGGCCCGCTCGATCTTCGCCGACAGTCGGCTGCTGCGCGTCTACTGGTACGACGGCGCCCGGCGCCGCATCCACACCGCCGAGCAGCAGTCCATCGCCGAACTGCCGGACGTCAAGGTGCGGTTGGGCAACCTGAACGCCAACAACCAGCAGAAGGGCGTCGACTCCCTGATCCGGACGGACCTGGAGTCACTGGCCCGCCATCGTGCCATCAGCGACGCGGCCCTGCTGGGCGGCGACGAGGACCTGGTCTCGGCGGTGGAGGCCGCGCAGGGGTACGGCGCCCGCGTCCACCTCTGGGGCATCGAGGCGCCGGAAGGCCGCAACCAGGCCGAGCCGCTGCTCTGGGAGGTCGACAGCCAGCGCACCCTCGACCTCGACTTCTTCAAGCCCTACGTCGCGCGGCGCACCGTCCCCGCCTACGAGGCGAACGGCGCGAGCCGGCCCAGCCGCGAGGCCGTCCGCTTCGCCGGCGCGCAGATCGCGGCGAAGTGGCTCGCCGCGCGGGGCAGGGAGGCCCTGGCGGAGCTGCTGCCGGGCCACCCCTACCTCCCCGGCTCCGTCGACCAGGACCTCCTCGTCGAGGCCGAGGGCATCCTGCAGTACTCCCTGCGCGGCCAGGCGGACCTGAGACGCGCCCTGCGGGACGGCTTCTGGGAGCACGTGCAGACGCAGTACTAGCCGTGCTGGATCCGTCGCGGTCTAGATCTGCCGGAGGTGCTTGTCCCAGAAATCGGCGAGTGCGCGGGCCGTCGGCAGGGGCTGGTCCAGGTTCGGTGAGTGCTCGGCGGCCGGCACGACGGTCCGGTGCGCACGCAGGTTTAGGGCCATGCCGTCCAGGAGGGTGACCGGCCAGGTGTCGTCCCGTGCGCCGGACAGGACGTGGAACGGCAGCGGGACGGCGGCGAGTTCGGCGACCCGGTTCGGCTCGGCGCACAACTGGCGGCCGGTGACGAGGAGTTGGGCGGGCTTGTGGTTGAGCCAGCGCAGCCGCAACTGCTCCGGGTCGCCGAAGCCGCGGGCCGGTCCGCCGACCTCCTCCGGCGGGCCCATCGCCAGGATCGCCTCCCACACCTGAGGCATCGTCATCACCGCGAGCGCTTCGTGCAGCAGCTTCACGCGCCGCTGCTGCGACTCCGAGATCTCGGCCGGACCCGAGGAGACCAGCGTGAACGAGACGAAGGGGGAGTGGTCGAGGAGGACGGCGGCGCGGGCGATCTGACCGCCGAGGGAGTGCCCGACGAGGTGCAGGGGCGTGCCGAGGGCCGCCGCCTGCGCCAGTACGTCCCGCGCCAACTCCGCCTGGGCATAGGGGGATTCGTCCTCGGCCGGCCCGTCGGACTGGTTCTGCCCCAGCCCGTCCACGGAGATGCTCCGGTAGCCGCGGGCCGCGAGCGGCTCCTGCACCTGGTGGAAGTCCTCTTTGCTCCCGGTGAAGCCTGGCAGCAGCAGCGCGACACCGCGCGGCTCGACACCGGCGGCCACGGGCGCGTCGACGACGGCGAACTCGCCCCGCTCGGTCCGCAGGGAGTACGCACGCGCGCCGGGGGGCGGGGGGAAGGGGGTGCTGCTGCTCGGCGTGGTCACGTGCCGAGGCTACCGGGAGCGCGTGCCGCGCACGCCGACGGCCCGGCCCCTCACCGAGGAGGGGCCGGGCCGTCGGACTGTCGTACCGTGCCGGTCGGTCAGCCGTCCGCGGGCTCCGCGGCGGCCGTCGCCTTGCGGGTGCGACGCACCCTCGGCTTCGCCTCGGCCTCGGCGACCGCGGCGTCGGCCGGGGCCGTCGCTGCCGTCTTGCGGGTGCGGCGGGGCTTGGTGGCTGCGGCTTCCTGCGTGGCCTGGGCCGGGATGTCGGCCGTGGTGACCGTCGTCTCGGGCTCGGTGGCCTTGCGGGTGGTGCGGCGGCGCGGCTTGGCCTCGACCGCCTCGGCGGTGTCGACCGCGGCCTCGGCCGGGGCCGCGGCAGCCGTCTTACGGGTCCGGCGCGGCTTGACCTCTGCGGCCTCCGCGACCGGCTCCGTCTCCGCCGCCTTGGCGGCCGAGGCTGCCGTCTTGCGGGTGCGGCGGGGCTTCGCCTCCGTGCCTTCGGCCGCGTCGACCGCGACCACGGCCTCGGCCGGAGCCGTGGCCGCTGCCTTGCGGGTCCGGCGCGGCTTGGCCGCTGCCTCGGTGGCTTCCGGGGCCTCGACGGTCGCGGCAGCCGTGGCGGCCGTTGCCGCCGTCTTGCGCGTACGGCGCGGCTTGGCCTCCGTGGCCTCGGCCGTGTCCACGGCGGCTTCGGCCGAGGCCGCCGTCTTGCGCGTGGTGCGGCGTCGCGGCTTGGCCTCGGCCTCCGTGCCTTCGGCCGTGTCGACCGCGACCGCAACTGCGGCGTCGGCCGGGGCCGTCGCTGCCGTCTTGCGGGTGCGGCGGGGCTTGGTGGCTGCGGCTTCCTGCGTGGCCTGGGCCGGGATGTCGGCCGTGGTGACCGTCGTCTCGGGCTCGGTGGCCTTGCGGGTGGTGCGGCGGCGCGGCTTGGCCTCGACCGCCTCGGCGGTGTCGACCGCGGCCTCGGCCGGGGCCGCGGCAGCCGTCTTACGGGTCCGGCGCGGCTTGACCTCGGGCTGGGGCTCGGGCTCGACGGCCGCGGTGACCTCCGGGGCCTCGGCCGGGGCCGCCGCCTTCCGGGTGCGGCGGCGCGGCTTGGCCTCGACCGCCTCGACCGCCTCGACCGCCTCGGGCGCCTCTGTGGCCTCCACCGTGTCGACCACGGTCTCGGCAGCGGCGGCCGCCTTGCGGGTACGGCGACGGCGCGGCTGCGCCGGGACCTGCGGAGCGGACTCCGGGGTGTCGAGAACCGGGCTCTCCGCCGTCGTCACGGCCGCTTCCGCGGCCTCGGCGACGGGCTCGACGGCCGCAGCGGTGGCGGTGGCCGTCACAGCGACGGCCTCCTGCGCCGACCCACTGCGCGTACGACGCCGACGGCGCGGCGTGCGCGGGCCGGCGGCCTCCTCCGTCACGGACGCCGGCTCGGCCAGTGCGGCCTGCTCCGGCGCCGTGGTCGCGGCGGGCGCCGACGTCGCGTCGAGCGGGGAGCCGTTGCGCGTACGACGGCGGCGACGCGGCGTACGGGCGGCACGCTCGCGCTCACCGGCGCCGGAACGCTCACCGGCGCCGGAACGCTCGCCGGCGCCGGAGCGGGAGTCGCCCCGGCCACCGCGCTCGCCCCGGCCACCGCGGTCATTGCGGTCACCGCGACCGCGTCCGGCGCGGCCGCCCGGCTCGCCCAGGTCCTCCAGCACCTCCGCGTCGAGCCCGGCGCGGGTGCGCTCCGCGCGCGGCAGGACACCCTTGGTGCCCGCGGGGATGTTCATCTCCTCGAAGAAGTGCGGGGAGGTGGAGTACGTCTCCGGCGGGTCGTTGAAGTCGAGCTCCAGCGCCTTGTTGATGAGCTGCCAGCGCGGGATGTCGTCCCAGTCGACGAGCGTGACGGCGATGCCCTTGGCGCCCGCGCGGCCGGTACGACCGATGCGGTGCAGGTACGTCTTCTCGTCCTCGGGGGACTGGTAGTTGATGACGTGCGTGACGCCCTCGACGTCGATGCCGCGAGCAGCGACGTCGGTGCAGACGAGAACGTCGACCTTGCCGTTGCGGAAGGCGCGCAGCGCCTGCTCGCGGGCCCCTTGGCCGAGGTCGCCGTGGACGGCGCCGGAGGCGAAGCCGCGCTGCTGGAGCTGGTCGGCGAGATCGGCCGCGGTGCGCTTGGTGCGGCAGAAGACCATGGCCAGCCCCCGGCCGTCGGCCTGCAGAATGCGCGCGACCATCTCGGGCTTGTCCATGTTGTGCGCGCGGTACACGTGCTGCTTGGTGTTCGCGACGGTCCTGCCCGCGTCGTCGGGCGAGGTCGCGTTGATGTGCGTGGGCTGCGACATGTAGCGGCGGGCGAGACCGATGACGGCGCCCGGCATGGTCGCCGAGAACAGCATGGTCTGACGCTTCGCCGGAAGCATGTTGATGATCTTCTCGACGTCGGGCAGGAAGCCCAGGTCGAGCATCTCGTCGGCCTCGTCGAGGACGAGCGACCTGATGTGCTTGAGGTCGAGCTTCTTCTGGCCCGCGAGGTCCAGCAGGCGGCCCGGGGTGCCGACGACGACGTCGACGCCCTTCTTCAGGGCCTCGACCTGGGGCTCGTAGGCCCGGCCGCCGTAGATGGCGAGGACGCGTACGTTGCGCACCTTGCCCGCGGTCAGCAGGTCGTTGGTGACCTGCGTGCACAGCTCACGCGTGGGGACGACGATGAGCGCCTGCGGGGCGTCGGTGAGGGCCTCGGGCTGGGCGCGGCCGGCCTCGACGTCGGCGGGGACGGTCACGCGCTCGAGGAGCGGGAGGCCGAAGCCGAGCGTCTTGCCGGTGCCGGTCTTGGCCTGGCCGATGACGTCCGTGCCCGTGAGGGCCACGGGGAGCGTCATCTCCTGGATGGGGAAGGGGGTGGTGATGCCGACGGCCTCCAGGGCCTCGGCGGTCTCGGAAAGGATTCCGAGCTCTCGAAACGTCGTAGTCAGGGTGCTGCCTCTTCTGTGTGCGCGGTGCGAGGCGAGCGCGGGGGTCTTTGACGGACCGTGCCGGGGGACGTCGGCTGCCCTACGGGCGGCCCTTGGGGGCACTGCCGTATGGCACGGGACCTCTGCCGACGCTCTAGCGCTCGTACCGCTGAGGGGTTCCCTCCGATCGTCGTACGCACAGTGCCGTACGGTCAGGGAGGGCTGTCGGGTCGGAGCCGATCGGGCCACCGACCGGGCATCCTCATACGTGCGGCCCGTCGAATATTCGGCAGGCGCATTACCACCATACCCCGGAATCGTGCACATGTGATGGCCGATTCGGTCACGTTGTGGTTGTCACAGTGCCTGGCGTGGTCCCGTACGTCTTCGTTGTCACACTGACTGACCAGGGACTTCCACCGTGCGGCGAGCGGGCTATTGTGCGCTTCATGACGACCTCTGACAAGCCCGAGAACACCGCCACCGGTATCGCCGCCCAGGACTGGGCGACGGCCTCCGCCGACCCGCAGTACCGGGCCGCGGTCGTGGATCTGCTGGGTGCGTTGGCGTACGGCGAGCTGGCGGCGTTCGAGCGGCTCGCGGAGGACGCCAAGCTGGCGCCCACGCTGGAGGACAAGGCGGAGCTGGCGAAGATGGCGTCCGCCGAGTTCCACCACTTCGAGCGGCTGCGCAACCGGCTCACGGAGATCGGCGAGGAGCCGACGCAGGCGATGGACCCGTTCGTCGCCGCGCTCGACGGCTTCCACCGGCAGACGGCGCCCTCCGACTGGCTGGAGGGCCTCGTCAAGGCGTACGTCGGCGACTCGATCGCCAGTGACTTCTACCGTGAGGTCGCGGTGCGTCTGGACAGCGACACCCGCGCCCTGGTGCTGGCGGTGCTCGACGACACCGGACACGCCGGCTTCGCCGTGGACCGGGTGCGAGCGGCGATCGACGCGGAGCCGCGGGTCGGCGGGCGGCTCGCGCTGTGGGCGCGGCGGCTGATGGGTGAGGCCCTGTCGCAGTCCCAGCGGGTGGTCGCGGACCGCGACGCCCTGTCGACGATGCTCGTGGGCGGCGTCGCGGACGGCTTCGACCTCGCCGAGGTGGGCCGGATGTTCTCCCGCATCACCGAGGCCCACACCAAGCGGATGGCGGCGCTGGGGCTGGCCGCCTAGAAGACTCAGACCTGCGCCGGCGCCGATCGTCGGCGGAAGTGGCCGGACGGGCGCAGCAGCAGGGAGAGGGAGGCGGCGGAGACGACCGCCGCGCCGAGCAGGCTCGCGAGGACGGAGCCGGAGCCCAGCGCGCTGTGGGTGACGAAGTCACCGAACAGGGCTCCGGCGACGCCCGTCGCGAGGACGAGGGTGCGGACCGGCAGGCGGTGGGAGAGGCGGTGGACCGCCGCCCACGCCAGCACCAGACCGAGCACAGCGGAGCCGAGCGCTTCCAAGATCATGTAGGTCCCTCCCGAGCGGCTGGGCCGTGCACCAAGGTCGTAGCCCGTCATACCCGTGACCTGCGGAATGCAATCCTCATCTGTGGTCGACCTGTGTGCCGTCCGTGAACGAGAAACAGGAGAGGGGCCCGACGCCGGTCGGGCCCCTCTCCTGTTCTGCGGCTACAGCTGGTCCGCCGGCTTACAGCGCGCCGAAGCCCACCTTGCGCGGGGCGGGCTCGCCCAGCTCGACGTAGGCCAGACGGTCGGCCGGAACCAGGACCTTGCGGCCGTGCTGGTCCACGAGGCTGAGCAGTTGCGACTTCCCGGCCAGCGCCTCGGCCACCACGCGCTCGACCTCCTCGGGAGTCTGACCGCTCTCCAGAACGATCTCGCGAGGCGCGTGCAGCACGCCGATCTTGACCTCCACGGCTATGTCCCTCCGACGGTCATGAGGTGCGCGGGCGTCCGCGCCGTACGCAGCACACATTAGCCCGGTGAGGGGACGTACACGGCGTGGCCGTCCACGCCAGGAGCGAACAGCGGGCGGGAACAAAAAGCCGAGCGCCCTGCGGTCAGTGCTGATCGGTGCCGTGCAGCGGGAAGCCGGCGATGCCTCGCCAGGCCAGCGAGGCCAGTAGCTGCACCGCCTGGTCGCGCGGGACGCTGCGGTCGCTGTGCAGCCAGGACCGGGCCACGACCTGCGCGAGGCCGCCCAGACCCGAGGCGAGCAGCATCGACTCCGCGCGCGAGAGACCGGTGTCCTCGGCGATGACGTCGCAGATCGCCTCGGCGCACTCGGTGGCGACCTTGTCGACGCGCTCGCGCACCGCGGGCTCGTTCGTCAGGTCCGACTCGAAGACCAGACGGAAGGCGCCGCCGTCGTCCTCGACGTACGCGAAGTACGCGTCCATCGTGGCCCGCACGCGCTGCTTGTTGTCGGTCGTCGAGGCGAGCGCGCCGCGCACGGCCTGGATCAGGGACTCGCAGTGCTGGTCCAGCAGAGCCAGGTAGAGGTCGAGCTTGCCGGGGAAGTGCTGGTAGAGCACCGGCTTGCTGACGCCGGCCCGCTCGGCGATGTCGTCCATCGCGGCCGCGTGATAGCCCTGCGCGACGAAGACTTCCTGGGCGGCGCCCAGCAGCTGGTTCCGTCGGGCACGGCGCGGCAGGCGTGTGCCCCGCGGGCGCGCCGCCTCTGTCTGCTCGATGGCTGTCACGCCGCCTCCCAAAGTGGTCCTCTTGCGGTGAGCGCCGCGCCGCCATCGTACTTTTCGGTAACCGTGGTGTGCGCGGTGCGAGCGCAGAATTTCACGGACCGGACGGCAGCAAAAGCGGTAGAGATGGTTTTGAACCGGTATGTTCCGGGCATACTCCGGCCCGCTCCAGCTCGTCGCCGGTCAGCGATAGTCGTCCTCGTCGAGTGAGACGACGCGGGCCTGTTCGACGAGATCGGCCTCGTTGGCCCGGCCGGGGTCCACGTCCTCCAGAGGGTCGTCGCGCTCCGCCGCGACGTCCGTGTACTGCTCGGCGGCGTCGTTCTCCGGCGCCTCGACGTCGATCTCCCCGAAGTCGTCGTCCTCTTCGAACGTCTCCGGGTCGGTGGGGTCAACGGCCATGGTGGGCTCCCTTCCTCCGAACGCCCCTGCGAGCTGCAGGGCCACAAGCGGGTGCCCTCGGTACGAGCCTAGGAGACACCCGTTTCGGACGCTATGCGATCCGTATGCGGAGTGCCCCTGATTCGCGCTGGTATGGCGTACGAGCGGTGCCGGTGCGGTGTCGGTCTCGACCTATGTTCGACCCGTGCGTGTGACGGCGAACACACAAGGCTGCGCGTGATCGTCTCGTAACATTGCCGCATGTCTTCGACCGAGCTGCCCTCCGTGCCGCCCACCAGTGTGCTGCCGAAGGCGACTGCCGTGCGGGTCGCCGAGGGTGAGCGAGTCCGGTCGGTGGGGCTGCCGGGCGTCACGCTGACGATCCGTTCCCGGCCGCCCGCGCGCGCGGGTCTCGAGCCCGCGCTGTACGTGCACGGCCTGGGCGGTTCCTCGCAGAACTGGTCGGCGCTGATGGCGCTGCTCGACGGGGTGGTGGCGAGCGAGGCCGTCGATCTGCCGGGCTTCGGCGACTCCCCGCCGCCGGACGACGGCAACTACTCCATCACGGCACACGCGCGTGCCGTGATCCGCTACCTCGACGCGGCCGGCCGCGGGCCCGTCCACCTCTTCGGCAACTCCCTCGGCGGCGCGGTGTCCACGCGTGTCGCCGCGGTCCGCCCCGACCTGGTGCGGACGCTGACGCTTGTCTCGCCCGCGCTGCCCGAGCTACGCGTCCAGCGGACCGCGGTGCCCACCGGCCTGGTCGGTCTGCCCGGCGTGGCCGCGCTCTTCAGCCGGTTCACCCGCGAGTGGACGGCCGAACAGCGCGTCCGAGGCGTCACGGCGCTCTGCTACGGCGATCCCGGACGGGTCTCTCCGGAGGCGTTCCGGCATGCGGTGGAGGAGCTGGAGCGGCGACTGCAGCTGCCGTACTTCTGGGACGCGATGACGCGCTCCACGCGCGGGCTGCTCAGCGCGTACACCCTGGGCGGCCAGCACGGGCTGTGGCGTCAGGCCGAGCGCGTCCTCGCCCCGACCCTCCTCGTCTACGGCGGCCGCGACCAGCTCGTCGGCTTCCGCATGGCCCAGCGGGCCGCCCGCGCCTTCCGTGACTCCCGGCTGCTGACGCTGCCGGACGCCGGGCACGTGGCGATGATGGAGTACCCCGAGACGGTGGCGACGGCGGTCCGGGAGCTCCTCGCCGAGACCGGGGCCGCGACCTCGACCGAGACCACGGGGGGCTGAGGCCGACGTGGGACGCCACAGCCGGCGTGGACCCGCGCCCAAGGGCGCCGCGAAGAGCGCCTCCGGCGCGCCGCAGGAGGCTCCCCCGGCGCCTATGCCAGGGGACTCCCGGGGCGCCCGCGTGCAGACGCCGCCCCCGGGCCACGACGGCACCCCCGCGGACGGACTGCCCCGCTTCCCCGACGGGACGCCCGCCCACGGGTTCCCGCAGGTGCGGGGCGGCCACCCCGAGCAGCGTGAAACCGGGGGCGGCTGGGGTGACTTGAGAGGACGGCAGACGGGTACCGGGCAGCCCGTGATACCGCGTCAGCGACCGATGCCTCCGGGCGACCCGCGCCAGGGGCCCCGTCAGGGCCCGCGCCAGGACTACCTCGACGCCTTCGAGGAGGGCGACGACGTCTTCACGCGCGCGGGGACGCCGTACGCCGCCACGCGCGCGCGTGCACAGGATCCTTACGTCTCCCTCGACGCTTCGGACGCCGGCCGCACCGGTCTCGCCGAGCGGAACGCCGTCTCCCGTTCGGCCGCCCCGGCAGGGCTCGACGGGGACGACCGGGACGGTCCGCCGCCCACCGGCGGGCCCGAGTCCGCCCAGGACGCCACAGACGCCAAGGGCGCCAAAGGGCGCACGTTCACCGGGATCGCGGCCGCCGCCGTCACCACCGTGCTGGCCGTCGTGGTGGCCGGCCAGGTCACCGGCGGGCGCGACGACGACGCCCTCCAGTCGCAGTCCGCCACCGAGCAGGCCCGCGACGGCCTCGACGACGCCGCGCGCGGCGTCGACCGGCCGAGCCCGTCCGTGTCCCCCGGCGTGGCCACGCTGACGTACGCGCAGCGGATGAACATGCGGTACCCGCTCGGCGCCAAGCTCAAGGGCTCGGGGAAGTTCGACGCGATCCCGGGCGTCGACAAGGCGCCCGGCACGGGGCAGAAGTACACCTACCGCGTGGACGTGGAGCAGGGCCTCGGGCTCGACGGCGAACTCTTCGCGCAGGCCGTGCAGAAGACGCTCAACGACGACCGCAGCTGGGCCCACAACGGCGCCCGCACCTTCGAGCGGATCTACTCGGGCAAACCGGACTTCGTCATCACGCTCGCCAGCCCCGGCACCACCGCCGAGTGGTGCGCCAAGTCGAGCCTGGACACCACCGAGGACAACGTCTCCTGCGACTCCGCGGCCACCGAGCGGGTGATGATCAACGCCTACCGGTGGGCGCAGGGCTCGAAGACCTACGGCGACGCGATGTACGCCTACCGGCAGATGCTGATCAACCACGAGGTCGGCCACCGGCTCCACTACAACCATGTCACGTGCGACAAGAACGGCGACCTCGCCCCGGTCATGCAGCAGCAGACGAAATTCCTCGACCACAACGGGATTCACTGTCTGCCCAACCCCTGGCCGTATCCCAAGAGTTGACCCTCTCGGGTGCACGGGCGTCGCATGAGTCACGTTGACATGCCCAGTAAGTTCCTCCATATTGCTGCGCATGTGGTCTAGTCATTCCGTCGACAGCAGCGCCGCCATCGAGCTGGCGCTCATCGGCGTGACCACACTCTGCGTGGCAGACATTCTCTGTAGCTGACGCTCGCCTCTGGCGTTCGCGTCGCGATCTTTCTTCCTTTTCCGTGCCTTGGGCACGGCTTTTTCGACGACCTGGCGCCGGGCAGACGTCTGCTCACTTCCGTCTCACTCCTCGTCATTCCATCTCATCATTCGAGAGGTCGTCTCTTCGATGCGTCATCCGTCCCCCATAGCGCGCCGCGTGGCCGCGGCATCCGTCAGCCTGGTGGTGGCAGCGGGCGCCGCCGCGTGCGGTCCTGAGGACAACGATGCCAAGGCCTCCGCCAGCGACTCCGCACCGCACCAGGGCGGCACGCTGACGATCCTGAACAGCAACCCGCAGCAGGACTTCGACCCGGCCCGCCTCTACACCTCCGGCGGCGGCAAGGTCCCCACCCTGGTCTTCAGAACGCTCACCACACGCAACCGCGAGAACGGCGCCCCCGGCGCGAAGGTCGTCCCCGACCTCGCCACCGACACCGGGCGCCCCAACAAGGACGCCACCGTGTGGACGTACACCCTCAAGGAGGGCCTGAAGTACGAGGACGGGACCGCGATCACCTCGGCCGACATCAAGTACGGCATCGAGCGGTCCTTCGCCCCCGAGCTCTCCGGCGGGGCGCCCTACCTGCGGGACTGGCTGGTCGGCGCGGCCGACTACCAGGGGCCCTACAAGGACCCCAAGGGCCTCGCCGCCATCGAGACGCCGGACAGCCGGACCATCGTCTTCCATCTGAACAAGCCCGAGGGCGAGTTCCCCTACCTGGCCACCCAGACGCAGTTCGCGCCCGTCCCGAAGGCCAAGGACACCGGCGCCGAGTACGAGGAGCACCCGGTCTCGTCCGGCCCGTACAAGGTCGTCAAGAACGAGAACGACGGTGAGCGGCTCACCCTGGTGCGCAACGCCTACTGGTCCGAGAAGACGGACGCCGAGCGCAAGGCCTACCCGGACAGGATCGACGTACGGTCCGGGCTCGACTCCTCGGTGATCAACCAGCGGCTGTCCGCGTCCCAAGGGGCGGACGCCACCGCCATCACCACGGACACCAACCTCGGCCCGGCCGAGCTCGCCAAGGTCAGCGGCGACAAGAAGCTCGCCGCCCGCGTCGGCACCGGCCGCTTCGGCTACACCGACTACATCGCCTTCAACCCGAACGTGAAGCCGTTCGACGACCCCAAGGTGCGGCAGGCGATCTCGTACGCCGTCGACCGGTCGTCGGTCGTCAACGCGGCGGGCGGGTCCTCGCTCGCCGAGGCCGCCACCACCTTCCTGCCGAGCCAGAAGTCCTTCGGCTACGAGCCCTACGACCTCTTCCCGGCCGGCGCGACCGGCGACGCGACGAAGGCCAAGGAGCTGCTGAAGGCGGCCGGTCACCCCAACGGGCTGACCGTCACCCTCACCCACTCCAACAGCCAGGACTTCGAGACCAGCCCGGAGATCGCGACCGCCGTCCAGGACGCGCTCAAGAAGGCCGGCATCACCGTCAAACTGCAGGGTCTGGAGGAGAACGACTACTCCGACACGATCCACGACGTGAAGAAGGAGCCCGGCTTCTTCCTCGCCCACTGGGGCGCCGACTGGCCCTCCGGCGGTCCGTTCCTCGCCCCGATCTTCGACGGCCGGCAGATCGTCAAGGACGGCGCGAACTTCAACACGGGCTTCCTCGACGACAAGTCGGTCAATGCCGAGATCGACGCGATCAACAAGCTGACGGATCTCGACGCCGCCGCGAAGAGGTGGGGCGCCCTGGACAAGAGGATCGGCGAGCAGGCGCTGACGGTCCCGCTGTTCCACCCCGTCTACAAGCGGCTGTACGGCGAGAACGTCCGCAACATCGTCATCAGCGACTGGGACGGCGTCCTGGACCCGTCGCAGGTCGCGGTGAAGTAGCGCCGTGAGCGAGACCCTCCTCGTCGCCGAAGCCCCCGGCACGGACCCCGTGTCCGTCCCGGGGGCCTCGGGGTCCCGTCAGTTCTGGCGGCGGCTGCGTGCGCAGCGCGCCGCCCTCGCCGCGGCCGTCGTCGTCGCGCTGCTCGTCCTGGTCGCGCTCGCCGCGCCGCTGCTCACCGCCGTCGAGGGCCAGGACCCGACCACCTACCACCCCTCTCTCATCGACTCCGCGCGCGGGGGCGTGCCGGTCGGCCCGCTCGGCGGCATCGACGGCGACCACTGGCTGGGCGTCGAACCGCAGACCGGCCGCGACCTGTTCGCCCGCCTCGCCTACGGCGCCCGGGTCTCGCTGGGCGTCGCCCTGGCCGCGACCGTCGTCCAGGTCGTCATCGGCGTCACCATGGGCATCGCCTCCGCGCTCGGCAACCGATGGGTCGATCAACTGCTGAGCCGGATCACCGACATCTTCGTCGCCCTGCCTCTGATGATCATGTCGTTGGCGCTCCTCGCGATCGTCCCGGCGAGCTTCCCCAGGCCCGTCCTGGTCACCCTGGTCATCGGCCTGCTCTCCTGGGGCAACATCGCCAAGGTCGTACGCGCCCAGACGCTCACCCTCAAGGAGCTCGACTACGTGTCGGCGGCGCGGCTCAGCGGCT
Organism: Streptomyces sp. NPDC051677; assembly: GCF_044453465.1. Taxonomy (NCBI): domain Bacteria; kingdom Bacillati; phylum Actinomycetota; class Actinomycetes; order Kitasatosporales; family Streptomycetaceae; genus Streptomyces; species Streptomyces sp. NPDC051677. The sequence goes on along the minus strand of NZ_JBITCT010000011.1, from coordinate 167,448 downwards.
GGGGCGACTGGCGCATCGCCCGCCGCGAACTGCTGCCCGGCCTCGCCGCCCCCGTCATCACCTACGCGGCCCTGCTCGTGCCGCAGAACATCACCGTCGAGGCCGCCCTGTCCTTCCTCGGCGTCGGCGTGAAGCCGCCCACGCCGTCCTGGGGACAGATGCTCACCGCCGCCGACGTCTGGTACCAGGCGGCCCCGCAGTACCTGTTGCTGCCCGCCGGCCTGCTCTTCACGACCGTCCTCGCGCTGACCGTCCTCGGCGACGGCGTGCGCACCGCGCTCGACCCGCGCGCGGCGTCCCGGCTGCGGGTGGGCACCGGGCGCAGGCGCGAGCACAAGGCGGACGTCGCACAGGGAGGCGCGGCATGAGCGGCCTCGGTGGCCTCAGCGGCCTCGGCGGCTTCGTGCTGCGCCGGGCGGTCGGCACGATCCTCACCCTGTTCGCCATCTCGGTGATCGTCTACGTCGTCTTCTACGTCACGCCGGGCAACGTCGCCCAGATCACCTGCGGCCCGCGCTGTTCGCCGCAGCAGGTGCACCAGGTCGCCGAGCAACTGCGCCTCGACGACCCCCTGTACGTGCGCTACTGGCACTTCCTGGAGGGCCTCGTCGCCGGCCAGGACTACTCCACGGGCACCTCCGTCGAGCACTGCTCGGCGCCCTGCCTGGGGCTGTCGTACCAGAGCGACCAGCAGGTCACCCGGCTGATCCTGACCAAGCTGCCGGTGAGCCTGTCGCTCGTCTCCGGCGCGATGGCGGTGTGGCTGATCCTGGGCGTCGGCACCGGCGTGCTCTCGGCCTGGCGGCGCGGCCGGCTCACCGAGCGTGTGCTGACCGGCGTCACGCTCGCGGGCGTCGCCACGCCCGTCTTCGTGATCGGCCTCGTGCTGATGATCGTCGTCTGCGGACAGTTGCAGTGGCTGCCGTTCCCGCAGTACGTGAACCTCACCGACGACCCCGAGCAGTGGGCGTGGAACCTGCTCCTGCCATGGCTCTCGCTCGCCCTGATCGAGGCCGCCTCGTTCGCCAGGCTGACCCGGGCGTCGATGCTGGAGACCCTCGCCGAGGACCACATCCGCACCTTCCGCGCGTATGGCGTCGGCGAGCGGTCGATCATCGGACGGCACGCGCTGCGCGGGGCGTTCGCGCCGGTCATCGCGCTGAACGCGAACAACTTCGGCTCCGCGGTCGGCGGCGCGGTGCTCACCGAGACCCTCTTCGGGCTCCCCGGCATCGGACAGGAACTGGTGCACGCGGTCAACGTCGTCGACCTGCCGGTCGTCGTCGGGATGGTCCTGGTCATCGGTTTCTTCGTGGTGCTCGCCAACGCCGTCGCGGACGTCCTGTACGCGGTGGCCGACCGACGGGTGGTGCTCGCATGAGCCTGGTGGAAGTCACCGACCTGACGGTCGGGTTCGGGTCGCTACGGGCCGTCGACGGCCTCTCCTTCCGCCTGGAGGAGGGTGCGGCGCTCGCTCTGGTCGGCGAGTCCGGCTCCGGCAAGTCCACGGTGGCCTCGGCCCTGCTGGGGCTGCACCGGGGGACGGGGGCCGCCGTGGGCGGCTCGGTACGAGTCGCCGGGACCGACGTACAGGCCGCCTCCGAGGAGGAGTTGCGGCGGCTGCGCGGCGGCAGGGCGGCGATGGTCTTCCAGGACCCGCTGTCCTCCCTCGACCCGTACTACGCGATCGGCGACCAGATCGCCGAGGTGTACCGCGTGCACGCGCGCGGGTCGCGCCGTGCGGCACGCGCGCGTGCGGTGCAGGTCCTGGAGCGGGTCGGAATCCCGGACGCGGTACGACGGTCCCGGTCGCGCCCGCACGAGTTCAGCGGCGGGATGCGCCAGCGCGCCCTCATCGCGATGGCGCTGGCCTGCGAGCCCGACCTGCTGATCGCCGACGAGCCGACGACCGCGCTGGACGTGACCGTCCAGGCCCAGATCCTCGACCTGCTGCACACCCTGCGCGAGGAGACCGGCATGGGGCTGCTGCTGGTCACGCACGACGTGGGCGTCGCGGCGGAGAGCGTCGACGAGGTGCTGGTCATGCGGCACGGGCGGCTCGTCGAGCACGGCCCGGCGGGCGCCGTCCTGGCGGCGCCCGCGCAGGCGTACACACGGGAACTGCTGGGCGCGGTACCGCGGGTGGACGCGAGGCGAGAGGCGTCCGGGATCCCCGAGGAGGCGGCTGCCGAGAAGACGGTCGGCACGGACGCGGTCGCTGGGAAGACGGTCGCTGGGAAGACGGCCGGTGTCGAGGCGGTCGCCGGGAAGGCGGTCCGTGCGGAGGTGGTTCTCGAAGCGAGCGGGCTGCGGCGCGAGTTCGGGCGCGGGAAGCGGGCGTTCGCGGCCGTGGACGGCGTGTCGCTGACGGTCCGCCGGGGCGAGACCCTCGGCGTCGTCGGGGAGAGCGGCAGCGGCAAGACGACGCTGGGCCGGATGCTGGTCGGGCTGCTGGAGCCGACCGAGGGCGAGGTCCGCCACGAGGGACGGGTGTCGGCGGGCGTGCACCCGACCGTGCAGATGGTCTTCCAGGACCCCGTCTCCTCCCTCAACCCCCGCCGCAGCGTGGGCGAGTCCATCGCCGACCCGCTCCGCGCGCGGGGTGAGCGGGACGATGCGCGCATCAGGGGGCGGGTGACGGAGCTGCTGGAGCGCGTGGGACTCGAAGCGGCGCACTACGACCGCTACCCGCACGAGTTCAGCGGCGGTCAGCGCCAGCGCGTCGGCATCGCGCGGGCGCTCGCGGCCGACCCGCACGTCATCGTCTGCGACGAGCCGGTCTCCGCGCTCGACGTGACCACCCAGGCCCAGGTCGTCGCCCTGCTCGGCGAACTGCAGCGCGAACTCGGCCTCGCGCTGGTCTTCGTCGCCCATGACCTGGCCGTGGTGCGCCAGGTCAGCGACCGCGTCGCGGTGATGCGGCACGGCCGCGTCGTCGAGGAGGGCCCCGCCGACGAGGTGTACGAGTCGCCGCGCGACCCGTACACCAAGCAGCTCCTGGCCGCCGTGCCGGCGCTCGACCCGGCGGTCGCGGCCCGGCGGCGTGCCGAGCGGCGGGAGTTGGCCGTGGCGTAACGTTTCGCGGTCGAATGATCTCTTAGCGCGACCGAACGCGACCCGCACGGGAAAGTTACGACCGTTCACCCCTTTTGGTGGGGGGGGGGGGGCGCCCCCCCCCCGCCCCCCCCCGCCCCCGCGCCCCCGGTGACCCCCGGAGGCCCCCGGGCCACCGCCGGGCCCCCCCCCCGCGCAGCGGGGCCCCCCGCCCCCCCCCCCCCCCCCCCCCGCCCCTACACCCCCCCCCCCCCCCCCGGCGGCGCCCCCCCCCCCCCCCCCCCCCCCCCCCCCACCGCCTTGTCCGCATACGTTCGTCCCGCTGCGAGCCGCCGGGTCAACGGCGGCTCCCCAAACGGGAGATCGGGGGCGCGCGTGCGCATCGGACTGCTTACGGAGGGTGGCTATCCGTATGTGAGCGGTGACGCCGGGGTCTGGTGCGACCGGCTCGTGCGCGGGCTCGGACAACACGACTTCGACGTCTACGCGCTCAGCCGCGCCGAACACCAGGAGGACGCCGGCTGGGTCGAGCTTCCGCCGCAGGTCAGCCGGGTGCGCACGGCGCCGCTGTGGACGGCCGAGGAGGACGGGGTCGCATACGGCCGGCGCGCGCGCCGCCGCTTCGCCGAGTTCTACGGCGAACTGGTGACCGCCCTGTGCGAGGGCGACTCGCCGGACTCGGCCCACTCCTCGGGGGCCGGTCCGGCCCTTCAGGCGGACCGTTTCGCCAACGCGCTGTACGGCCTCGCCGAACTCACCCGGGACGAGGGCGGACTGGTGGGAGCGCTCCGCTCGGAGGGCGCCGTGCGCGCCCTGGAACGTGCCTGCCGCGCGCCCGGCGCGCTGCGCACGGCGCGTGAGGCGCGCGTCCCCGACCTGCTCGCCGTCGCCGCACATCTCGAGCGCGCCCTGCGCCCCCTCTCGCTCGACTGGTACGACGACGAGACGGGCGACGGGGGAGAGGGCCTCGGCGCGGTCGACCTGTGCCATGCCACGTCCGGCGGCCCGGCGGCCCTGCCCGGGCTGCTCGCCCGGCACTTCTTCGACGTGCCGCTGCTGGTGACCGAGTACGGGGTAAGGCTGCGGACGCACTATCTGAGCTCCGGCGAGGCCCCCGCCGTCCGTGCCCTGCTCGCCGCCTTCCACGGCCGGCTCGCGGCCGAGGTCTACCGGCAGGCGGCGTGCGTCACGCCGGGCAACACGCACGCCCGGCGCTGGCAGGAGCGGTGCGGCGCGGACCGCGCCAAACTGCGCACCGTCTACCCGGGCATGGCGGCGTCCCGCTTCGCCGAGGTGGGCGAGGCTCCGGACACCGCCGACCCGCACACCCTGGTCTGGGTCGGCCGGGTCGAGCCGGCGAAGGACCTGGTGTCGCTGCTGCACGCCTTCGCGGAGATCCGCAGGGAGGAGCCGCGCACCCGCCTGCGGATCATCGGCGCGCCGGCCGGCACGGAGGGCCGGGCCTACCTCGGCCACTGCCGGATGCTGGCCGCACAGCTCTTCCCCGACGAGGCGGAGGGACCGCACGCCGTCGGCGACAACCCGGTCTCCTTCGAGGAGATCGGCGGCCCGGAGGCACCCACCGTGGCCGAGGCGTACGCGGCCGGTGCGGTCGTCGTCCTGTCCAGTGTCGTCGAGGGGTTCCCGGTCGGCCTGGTCGAGGCGATGTTCTGCGGCCGGGCGACCGTGTCGACCGACGTCGGCGCGGTGGTCGAGGTCATCGGCGGCACGGGACTGGTCGTCCCGCCGCGCAATCCACGGGCGCTCGCGGAGGCGTGCGGGGCGTTGCTGCGCGACCCCGAGCGCCGTGCGCGCCTGGGGGCCGCCGCCCGCGCCCGCGCCCTCGAACTGTTCACGGTCGAGCAGAACGTCGCGGCGTTCCACGGCATCTACCTGGAGCTCGTCTCCCGGGCCCCGTTCCGTCGGCTCGTCCTCGGCCACGACGGCGAACCCCGGCCGTTCGCCGTTCCGCCCGAGGCCAGGCTGTCGGGCCTGTGGACCGACCTGGGCCCGCGTGTCACCGCCGGGCACACCCCGGGCTGGGCGGAGGGGCCGCCGGTACGCGGCAGTTCGCCGGTCGCGGCGACGGAGGGAGCACGATGAGCGGGCTCGACGAACTGGACCGACCGGGGCCGACGGAAGGCGCCGAGGCGCTTACCGGCGCGCGTACCGATACGCGTGCCGGCGCGCGCGCCGACGCCGACACGGTCGCGGACGCCGACACGGTCGCGGACGCCGACACGGTCGCCGACGGCCGTAAGCCTGCCGCCCCCCGCCGTGGCGTCGTGGACCCGGTGAAGGCATTGATGCACCGGCACCGTGAGCTGTGCGAACGGGCCGTCGACCCGCTGGAGATCGCCGCGGGCCTGGAGGCCCACGGGGTCACCGACCGCACCGCCGCCCGCTTCCGGCACCGGGACGTCTTCTCCCTCGCGGAGGAGATGTACGCCCGCGTCCCGCGCGACGGCGATGCACCCCCGCCCACCCCGCCGACCGCGATCCCGCGACCCCGCCTGGACTGGGCGCTGTTCACCCTCCTCCCAGGCGCCCTGTGCGCCGCGACCGTGACCGGCGTACGCCTCACCCAGGGGCGGACGTGTCTCCTCGTCGCCGCCGCGGGCATCCTCGCCGTGACCCTCGCCCTGCACGCCGCACTGCGCCGGGGCCCGCTGAGCCCGCACAGCGGCGCCCACCCCGGCCGGCACCGGACGGACGCCTGGACCTGCTGGCTCCTCGGCTACGCGGCCCTCGGCGACGGCCTCCTGCGCGCCGCTGTCGGCGGCGGACCCGACGGCCTGCCCGACGGAACGGCCGACGGCCCCTGGCCCCTCGCCGCCGCCCCGCTGCTGACCCTCGCCCTGGCCTGCGCGCCCGCCGCCTGGAGCGCCCACTTCCTCGCCGTCCGTGCGCGCCGGCGTCTGGACGCCAGTCGTGGCCTGGAGGAGTTCGCCGCCTCCGTGCAGCCGTTGCTGCTCGGCGCCCTCGCCCTGTTCCTGTGTGCGCTCGCCGCCCTGCACGCCGTCTGTGTCGCGGCCCTGGGCGAGCCCGCCGACCACGGTCACACCCTCGCCCTGGGCGCGCTCCTCTTCCTGGCCCGTCTCCTCACCGTGCACGGCTTCGCCCACGCCCCGGCGGTCGTCCTCGGCGCCGCCGGCGCGGCCGAGGCGCTCGCCCCGGCCATGGTGTTCGCCGGCCGTCTGCCCGGTTGCGGCTTCCTGGCCGCGCCCGTGGAGAGCCTCGTGACCGCCTGGGGACCGGCCGGTGTGCCCTCCCTCATCTGCGCGGCCGCCGCCCTGACCCTCCTCATCCACGCCACCCGCACGCTGACCAGAGCCTCGGCCCACGCCCGGACGGACCAGCCGTGCTGACCCGAACCCACCTCCGCCTCCCCCACCCGGCGATCCCGGAGACCGTCCCGCCGAGTCCGGGGGAGGGGCCGTGGGGTCCGCAGGCGGGCCCGGGGACTTCACGGCACCGCTCTTCGACCTCCGCCCGTCCGTGGCCGCCCGCCCCCGCCAGGCGCCGGCCGTCGGCGCCTCCGCCACCGCGCGCAGCGCATCCCCCACCGTGCCCCGACCGCACGACGCACGCGCTCCTCCACCCAGCCGCAACCCAGCGCAACACCCTTGAAGGAGAGACCAGATGACCACCTCCCGATCCGGAGGGACCGGAGCCACCGGGGCACCCGCGGTCGCAGGAGCCCCCGCGGTCACAGGAGCAGCAGGAGCACACCGGGCGACCGGAGCCCACGCAGCCCAGGCGACAGCCGCCGCGCACACCCCGGGAGCCGCACGATGAGGGTTCTGCTGATCGGAGCCAACGGCTACCTCGGCCGTTTCGTCGCCGACCGTCTGCTCGCCGACCCGGCCGTCCAGCTCACCGCGCTCGGCCGCGGCGACGACGCCGACGTCCGTTTCGACCTCGCGTCCGGCAGCCCCGGCGCGCTCACCCGCTTCCTCGACGCGGTCCACCCCCAGGTCGTCGTCAACTGCGCGGGCACCACCCGCGGCGGCGCCCGCGAACTCACCCGGCACAACACCATCGCCGTCGCCACCGTCTGCGAGGCCCTGCGCCGCAGCGGCTGCGGCGCCCGGCTGGTGCAGATCGGCTGCGGCGCCGAGTACGGCCCGAGCCAGCCCGGCTCCTCCACGGCCGAGGACGCCGTGCCCCGCCCCGGCGGCCCGTACGGCGTCAGCAAACTCGCCGCCACCGAACTCGTCCTCGGCTCCGGCCTGGACGCCGTGGTGCTCCGGGTCTTCTCGCCCGCCGGGCCGGGCACGCCCGCCGGCTCCCCACTGGGTCGGCTCGCCGAGGCGATGCGCCGCGCCATGCAGTCCGGCGACGGCGAGCTCAAGCTCGGCGGGCTCGGTGTGCAACGCGACTTCATCGACGTCCGCGACGTGGCCCGCGCCGTGCACGCCGCCTCCCTCTCCGCCGCGCAGGGCGTCATCAACATCGGCTCGGGCCGCGCCGTCCGGCTGCGCGACGCCGCGTCGATCCTGGCCCGCGTGGCCGGGTACGCCGGCGCCCTCCACGAACTGGACGGCGCGTCCGGCGGCCACCTCAGGCCCGCCATCGGCCATCCCCGTCCCGAGTCCGACCATGCGGGCCCTGTGGCGTTCCCGTACCCGGACGGGTGCGGCAGTTGGCAACAGGCTGATGTGCGCACCGCCCGCGACCGGCTCGGCTGGCGGCCCCGGATCAACCTCGAGGAGTCCCTCGCCGACATCTGGATGGAGGCGGCATGTCGTATCTGACGGGAACCCCGGCGGGCACCGCGAGCGCCGGGACCACCGACGTCCGCACCGGCCTCGGCGTGCCCGGTATCGCGCACCCCCTCCTCGCGCCGGCCGAGTGGGGCGAACTCGCCCGCCCCGGCAGGCCGCTGCACTGGGTCGTCCTCGACGTCGCCGACGGCCCCGGCGTCCGCCCCGACCCGCGCTGCCTGGAGTCCGCGGGCCGGCTGCGCAACGCGGGCATCCGTGTCCTCGGCAACATCGACACCTGCTACGGGGCCCGCGCCTTCGCCGAGGTCGTCTCCGACGCGCAGCGGTACCTGGACTGGTACCAGGTCGACGGCTTCCTCCTGGACCGCTGCCCCGCCGAGCGCACCGCCCTCCCCGAACTGCGCCGCACGGTCGGCACGCTCCGCGCCCTGCGTGACGCGTCCCACATCGTCCTCGGCCACGGCACCCACCCGTACCCGGGATACGCCGAGCACGCCGACCAGTTGGTCACCTTCTCCGGCCCCTGGAGCGATTACCGCTGGTCGCAGGTGGCCGAGTGGACCTCGGACCACCCGCCCGAGCGCTTCTGCCACTTCGTGCACGGCGTGCCGCGCGGCCACCTCGACGAGGCGCTCCGCATCGCCCGCTGGCAGGGCGCCGCGACGATCTGGTTCACCGACGGCGCCGACCGCGGCGGCCTGACCGACCCCTGGGAGACCATGCCCGGCTACTGGGACGAACTCGTCTCGCGGATCGGAACAGGTGTCTCGGAATGAAGAAGGCCATGGCAGTGTTACGGGGAGAACAACTGTAGTGATCGACCGACCAACGGAGTCCCCGTGTCGCTGCCACCCCTGGTCGAGCCCGCCTCTGAGCTCACCGTAGACGAGGTTCGACGGTACTCCCGCCACCTGATCATCCCGGATGTGGGGATGGACGGGCAGAAGCGGCTGAAGAACGCCAAGGTGCTCTGTGTGGGCGCCGGCGGCCTGGGCTCGCCGGCGCTGATGTACCTGGCTGCGGCGGGCGTGGGCACGCTCGGCATCGTGGAGTTCGACGAGGTCGACGAGTCGAACCTGCAGCGCCAGATCATCCACAGCCAGGCAGACATCGGCCGCTCCAAGGCCGAGTCCGCCCGCGACTCCGTCCTCGGCATCAACCCGTACGTGAACGTGATCCTTCACGAAGAGCGGCTTGAGGCCGAGAACGTGATGGACATCTTCAGCCAGTACGACCTGATCGTCGACGGCACGGACAACTTCGCGACCCGCTACCTGGTCAACGACGCGTGCGTGCTGCTGAACAAGCCGTACGTGTGGGGCTCGATCTACCGCTTCGACGGCCAGGCCTCCGTGTTCTGGTCCGAGCACGGCCCCTGCTACCGCTGCCTCTACCCGGAGCCCCCGCCGCCGGGCATGGTCCCCTCCTGCGCCGAGGGCGGCGTGCTGGGCGTGCTGTGCGCGTCCATCGGCTCCATCCAGGTCACCGAGGCGATCAAGGTCCTCACCGGCACCGGTGAGCCGCTGGTCGGCCGTCTGATGATCTACGACGCCCTGGAGATGCAGTACCGCCAGGTCAAGGTCCGCAAGGACCCCGACTGCGCGGTCTGCGGCGAGAACCCGACCGTCACCGAGCTCATCGACTACGAGGCCTTCTGCGGCGTCGTCTCCGAAGAGGCCCAGGCGGCCGCCGCCGGCTCGACGATCACTCCCAAGCAGCTCAAGGAGTGGATCGACGACGGCGAGAACATCGAGATCATCGACGTCCGCGAGCCGAACGAGTACGAGATCGTCTCCATCCCGGGCGCCAGGCTGATCCCGAAGAACGAGTTCCTCCTGGGCACCGCCCTGGAGGGCCTGCCGCAGGACAAGAAGATCGTCCTGCACTGCAAGACGGGTGTGCGCAGCGCGGAGGTCCTCGCGGTGCTGAAGTCCGCGGGCTTCGCGGACGCCGTGCACGTCGGCGGCGGCGTGATCGGCTGGGTCAACCAGATCGAGCCGAGCAAGCCGATCTACTGACCCGACCCCAGGCTCTGCCCACCGGTCTTCCCGGTCGGATCGGCGGGGGCTTCGCGCACCACGAGTGCGCGAAGCCCCCGCCGTCGTCATGAGCAGACCGTGCCGTCCTTCGGCGCCGTCCCCTTCAACAGGTACGCGTTCACCGCCGAGTCGACGCAGCTGCTCCCGCTCCCGTAGGCACCGTGCCCCTCGCCCTTCCAGGTGAGCAGCACCCCGACGCCCTTGCCCAGCTCGTCCGCCATCTTCCGCGCGCCCTCGTACGGCGTCGCCGGGTCCCCGGTGTTGCCGACCAGCAGGATCGGCGCCGCACCGGCCGCGCTCACCTCCGGGGTGTCGTACTGACCGGCCACCGGCCAGTCGTGGCACCAGCCGGCCGTGTCCCAGCCGAGGAAGTCCCCGAACACGGGCGAGATCTTCTCGAACTCCGGCAGCAGCTTCTTCGTCTCCTCGGCGGTCGGCCGCTGCTTGTCGTCCAAGCACGATATGACCCGTTGCGAGTGGGTCGTCGTGCCGTAGTGCCCCGAGGTGTCCCGCTCGTTGTAGCCGTCGGCGAGCGTCAGCAGCTCGGAGCCGTCCCCCGACTCGGCCGCCTTCAGGGCGCTGGTCAGGCTCGGCCAGCTCGACTTGCTGTACAGCGGCAGGACGATGCCGGTGACCGCCAGCGTCTGCGTCAGCTTCCGCCCGTCCGACGTGGGCAGCGGCTTGGCGTCGATCCCGTCCAGCAGGTCAGCGATCTTCTTGCTGCCCTTCTCGGGGTCCTGGCCCGTCGACTTGAGGTAGTCGTCCAGCGCCCGCTGGAAGCCACGTGCCTGGTTCTGCGCGTGGCCCACCGCATCGGCGCTCGGGTCGACGACCGCGTCGAGGATCAGCCGTCCCACGTTCTTCGGGAACAAGTGGGCGTACACGCCGCCCAGTTCGGTGCCGTAGGAGATGCCGAAGTAGTGCATCTTCGCGTCGCCGAGGACCTGGCGCATCAGGTCCATGTCGCGGGCGGTGTCGGTCGTCGACACATGGGCCATCAGCGCGCCCGCGGCCTTCTCGCAGCCCTTGCCGAAGTCGGTGGCGTCCTGGAAGTAGGCCTGTTCCTCGGCCGGGGTGTCCGGGGTGGAGTCGAGGGACTCGGCGGCCTGAATGTCCTTGTCGCTGCGGCAGCGGACGCCCTCGCTGGCGCCGACCCCGCGCGGGTCCCAGCTCACCAGGTCGTACTGCTCGCGCAGGGAGGAGAACGCGGAGCCGTACGAGGGGAGCGTCGAGACGCCCGAGCCGCCGGGGCCGCCGAAGTTGAACAGCAGCGAGCCGGTCCGATCGCTTCCGTCGGCGCGGGACTTGGTGCGCACCAGGGCGAGGCCGATGGTGTTGCCGTCCGGCTTCGACCAGTCCAGCGGCGCCTTCAGTGTCGCGCACTGCCAGTCGCTGCCCGGTGCTGCGGAGTCCTTGGTGGCCTTGCAGCGCCCCCAGTCGAGCTTCTGCCCGGTCAGGGCGGCGGGCAGGGCAGCCGTCGTGGCCGTCGCCCCGGAAGAGTCGGCCGAGGGCCGCGCGCCGGCCGAGCCGTCCTTACCGTCGTCGCCGTCCGACGTGCCGCTGCTGCAGCCCGCCACCAGCAGCGCGGCGGCGGCCCCCAGCGCCGTCCACCGTACGAATCGCGCCATGTGCATGTCCCCCCTCGCAGGCCGCCCGCACTCGGCGGCGGACGGCTGTCAGGCCATATTAGGCGGAGCCAAGCCCGACGGTCTGAGCCTGTGGATAACCTTGTGACCTGCTGGTTTTCCGGGAAAATGTGAAGGGTCGGGGTCCGGGGGTCAGGAGCAGACGGTTCCTGCGGCCGGCATCTTGCCGTTCAGCAGATAGCCGTTCACCGCCGCCTGCACGCACTTGTTCTTGCTGTCGTACGCGCCATGCCCCTGCCCCTTGTACGTCAGCTCGACCCCGACGCCCTTGCCCAGCGCGTCCACCATCTTCCGCGCCCCCTCGTACGGGGTCGCGGGGTCGCCGGTGTTGCCCACGACGAGGATCGGCGCCGAGCCGGGCGCGCTCACGTCCGGATGGTCGGCCGCGCCCGGCACGGCCCAGTCGGTGCAACCGACCATCCCCCAGGCCAGGAAGTCGCCGAACAGGCTGGAGGCGGCCCGGAACTCCGGCAGCTTCTCCTCCACGTAGGCGGTGGAGTAACGCGGCTTGTCGTCGGCGCAGTTGATGGAGACGTTGGCGGCCGCGATGTTGCTGTACTCGCCGTTCTCGCTGCGGCCGTTCATCAGGTCGGACAGCAGCAGCAGAATCCTGCCGTCCCCGGCGTAGGCCTGCTCCAGGCCCTCGGTGAGGTACTCCCAGAAGTCCTTGGAGTACAAGGCCTGCGCGATGCCGTTGGTCGCGGCGCTCTGGGTCAGTTCGCGCGGGAAGATGCCCGGGATCGGCTTGCCGTCCAAATCCTGCAGGAACCCGGCGATCCGGTCCTTCACGTCCTGCGCGGTGTCCCCGACGGGGCAGTCCGTCGTCTTGGACGTGCAGTCCTCGGCGAAGTTGTCGAGCGCGAGCTGGAACCCTCTGGCCTGCCCGAGCGAGCCCTGCTCGGACGTCTGCGTCGGGTCGACGACCGCGTCGAAGACGGCGCGCCCCACGTTCTTCGGGAACAAGTGGGCGTACACGCCGCCCAGTTCGGTGCCGTAGGAGATGCCGAAGTAGTGCATCTTCGCGTCGCCGAGGACCTGGCGCATCAGGTCCATGTCCCGGGCCGCGTCCGTCGTCCGCACGTGCGGCAGCATCTTCTCGGAGTGCTTCTCGCAGGCCGCGTTGAAGTCCTTGGTGTTGTCCAGCAGCGCGCTGCGCTCGGCCGCGTCGTCGGGCGTGGCGTCCTGCTGGAAGTACGCGTCGAGCTGCTGGTCGTTCTCGCATCGCACGCCGGCGCTGCGGCCGACCCCGCGCGGGTCGAAGCTCACCAGGTCGTAGCGGGTGCGCAGGGCCGCGTATGCGTCGCCGAACGCGGGCAGGGTGGAGACGCCCGAGCCGCCGGGGCCGCCGAAGTTGAAGACCAGCGAGCCGATCCGGCTGCTCGCGTCGCCGCTCGCCCGGGCCCGGATCAGCGCGATGCCGATCGTGTCGCCCTTGGGGTCGGTCCAGTCCAGGGGCGCCTTCATCGTGGCGCACTGCCACTGGTCGCCGTCCGGCAGCGGGGACGGGGCGGTGCCGCCGCCCTCGGCCGGGGAGGGGGCCGGGCAGTCCTTCCAGTTCAGCTTCTGCGCCGTCAGGTCCTCGTCCTGCGCGTCGTCGCCGCAGCCCGCCACCAGGGAGGTCAGTAGAAGGGCGGTGGCGGTCACGGCGGCGGCGCGCAGGCGGGAGGGGTTCGGCATGATCCCATCCTGCGGTCGCCCGCGGGCACGCGCGCGGGGCGCGGGCCGTACGAGGTACGGGCGCCCACGCCCTGCTACAGGGCGCCCTTGCGGCTCAGATGGTTGAAGGCCAGCCAGCCCGGCAGCACGGGCAGCCACAGCGTCAGCAGGCGGAACAGCAGCACCGCGGGAGCGGCTACCTCCTTGGGCAGTCCCACCGCGATCAGACCGACCGTCAGGGTCGCCTCGACGGCCCCGACTCCGCCCGGCGTCGGGGCGGCGGAGCCGAGTGCGTTGCCGGCGAGGAAGACGACGGCGACGCTGGCGATGCTGAGCGAGGTCGACTCGTCGCCGAACGCGCGGATCGACGCGTCCAGGCACATCACGAAGCAAGCGGTGAGCAGGAGCATGCCGCCGATGCCGGTGACCAGCTTCTGCGGCCGCTGGAGCACGTCCAGCATGCGCGGCACGACACCCGCGAACAGCGACCTCACGCGCGTGGCGACGAACTTCCGCAGGAACGGCACCGACGTCACCACGAGCACGAGCACCGCCACCGTGAGCAGACCCGCGATGACCGTGCGGGACGGCGACAGCGACGGTGTCTTCTCGGTGCCGGTGAGGTAGCCGAACGACAGCAGCATCAGGATGTGGCAGCCGAGCCCGAACAACTGCGAGGCGCCGACGCTGGCCACCGCGAGCCCGGGCCGCACCCCGGCGCGCTGCAGGAAGCGTGTGTTGAGGGCGACCCCGCCGACCGCGGCCGGGGCCACGATCTTCACGAAGGACCCGGCGACCTGCGCGGCCACGGTCCGCGGGAACGGCACCCGCTCCGGCACGAACCCCAGCAGGCTCATCGCCGCGGCGACGTAGCTCAGCGCCGAGAAGAACACGGCCGCGGCGACCCAGCCCCACTCGGCGTTGGCGACGAGCGGGCCGAACTCGATGTGGGTGAGCTGTGTCAGCAGGAAGTACGCGCCGATGGCTCCGGCGATGAAGCTCATCAGGGTGCGTGGCCGCACCCGTTCCAGGCGGGCCGGCTCCACCGGCGCCTGGGGCCGGATCAGCAGCACCTGGTGCCGGATCTGCGTCAGCAGATCCTCCTCGCGTGCCCCCTCCAGCGCCTCGTCGAGGGCCCGCTTCTCGGCCCGCGCCTCCGCGCGGACGGCCTTCTTGCCGGCCTTCTCCGGTACGGCGGTCTCGGTGGTGGCGCCGGTCGCCTCCAGGCGGGCCTGCTTGGCCTGCTGGGAGGCCTCCAGGACCGCCTCGCGTTCGCGCTGTGCGCGCTCGCGTGCCAGTCGACGCAGCGTCGCGCGCGTGGAGCGGGTCAGTGCGATGGGCTGGAGCATCGGCAGACAGTCCGCGACCGCGTCCGGTCCGAGCACGCCCACCGCGGAGGCCACCGCCCGTTCGGCGCCCACCCGCAGACCGAGCGTCGTCACCAACTGGGCGACGTCCATCCGCAGCAGCAGATCGCCGGCCGCGATCTCGCCGCCGCGCAGATCGGTGAGGATCACCGTGCCGGAACGATCCACCAGTATCGCGTCACCCGCGAGCCGGCGGTGCGCGATGCGTCGCGACTGCAAGGACTGCACTTGGCGCCAGGTGTTGCGCAGCAGGTCGTCGGTGATCTCCTCGTCCGCCAGTGAGTCGAGGGTGCGGCCGCCGGTGTGCTCGTAGACGAGTATCACCGCGTCGGGGCCGAGCTCGGAGGTCGCGATCAGCTTCGGCGCGTTGGCGCCGGCCGCGATGGCCGCGTAGGCGAGCAGCGCCTCCTGCTCCAGCGCCTGGCGCAGCGACTGCAGGCTGCTGCGGGTGGCGAAGCCGCGCAGGGTCAGATTGCGCCACGCCCGGTAGAAGAACCCCTGGGCCTGCTGTTCCCGGTCGACGACCGTGACGTCCAGCGGCGGACCGTCCTCCAGGGTGACGAAATAGCGTCGGCCGCGGTCGCCCTCCGCCGCGTCCGGGCCTTCCTCGCGGGCCGCGCTCACCGGGCGGAAGCCGACGTGCCGCAGGCCCGCCATCAGCGTCCGGCCGGTGGGACGCACGTTCGGCGAGCCGACCGCGTACAGCGTCCCGTACGCCACCGTCCAGCCGATCAGCACCGTGAGGATGATCGAGAACGGTGTCGTGTAGCCGGTGACGAGCATCGAGAAGGCGTCGAGGAGCAGCACGATCCACAGCACCGAGCGCCAGCGCGGCCGACGGGACATGCCGACGGCAGTCATGTACGCGATGACGGGCGCGAGGTAGCCGTGCACCGGGTCGGTGAGGGCGTGGATGTCGCCGGGGGAGGGCTGGGTGAGCGCCTCCTGGATCGAGTCCGGTGCGGCCTTGGCGACCCACAGGTCGGTGGCGAGGGTCACACCGTGGGCGAGGACCGCTGCGAGCACACCGTCGGCGATGCGCAGCCCGTCCCGTTTGATCAGCCGCTCGATCGCGAACGCGACCGGCACCAGCAGGATCGCGATGCTGGACGCCAGCCCGGCGATCTTGATGAGGAGATCGGGCGCCTGCCCGGTGCCCTTGTTGATGTCCTGTTCGAGCCCCGAGGTCGTTCCGTGTGCGAACGCGGCGATGGCCAGGAGCAGGATGACGGCGAGCACGCCGACCAGCAGCCGCATCAGGTCGGAAGGGCGGTGCACGCGCGCGGGGAGCAGCGGTTCGTCGCCCTCGACCTCGTCGATGTGCACCTCTTCCGGTGTCTGTTCGTCCCGTGCTTCTCGGGCTTGCGGTTGTTTGGCGATGCCAGGGCGCGACGCGGCCTCGGAGGCGTCCTCCGCGCCCTCAGGCTGCACACCCTGCTGCTTCATCGTCTCTTCTTGATCTCGTATCACCGGTCACCGCTCGCACGATGGTGGCATGCCCCACCGACACACGGGGGCATCAGGGTGCAAATGCGGGGCGCACAGTCTGCCCGAAGCGCCCCGCGGGGGCGAGGGTCACCCAGGGTGGAGGGCTCGTCGCATTGTCGGTGGGGTGGGGCAGGATGGGGCGGATGAGCGAGCAGAGCCTTCCGGACGACGCCCGCCCGGAGTACACGGACGCGCTGCCGGAGTACGCCGAGCGGGTCCTCGAGGTCACGGAGCTGATCCCGCCCGGGCGGGTCATGACGTACGGGGACGTCGCCGAATGGCTCGAGGAGGGCGGCCCCCGACAGGTCGGGCGCGTGATGGCCCTGTACGGGGGCGCCGTCCCGTGGTGGCGTGTCGTGCGCGCGGACGGGGTGCTGCTGCCGGGGCACGAACTGCGGGCGCTCGACCGCTACCGCGCCGAGGGCACGCCCCTGAAGCAGGCGAGCAGGGCCGCCGAGGGCCATGTGCCGCGCCTCGACATGAGGCGGGCGCGGTGGGACGGCGGCGAACGCGCGGAAGGTCACACCTGACAGCTTCCGCCATCGCGGGCGCCTGAGGGGAGCCCTGGGCCCGTACGGGGGAAACCGGCGAAACCGGGCACGTCGGTGGCATGACGTACGTTCGAGGGGCGCGGGGCGGCGAAGGCGGCCCCCGGCCAACCAGCACACCCACCAGGACCGGCGAACCACGTGAGCTCCTCTTCCTCCACCAGGCGCCTGTCGCACCCCCAGGGGCGACAGGGGAACCGTGGCGCTTACCGACTGGTGCATACCCCGCCGACCCGGGTGGGTCCCCCTCGTCTGGACGCCGCACAGCGCTCCGCGGTTGACCACGGGTCCGGTCCGCTGCTCGTTCTCGCAGGTCCGGGCACCGGAAAGACGACCACGCTCGTCGAGTCCGTGGCGGCCCGGATCGCTCGCGGCGCAGATCCCGCGCGCGTGCTCGTCCTCACGTTCAGCCGCAAGGCGGCCGTCGAGCTGCGGGACCGGATGGCACTTCGGATGGGCGCCGCCCGCGCGCCCCAGGCGACCACCTTCCACTCCTACTGCTACGCGCTGGTGCGGGCCCACCAGGACACGGACCTGTTCGTGGAACCCCTGCGGCTGCTGTCCGGCCCCGAGCAGGACGTGACCGTCCGTGAGCTGCTCGCCGGCCAGCTCGACCTGCAACGGCTCGGCCTCGCGCACGTGCGCTGGCCGGACGAACT
This sequence comes from Streptomyces sp. NPDC051677, assembly GCF_044453465.1. Lineage (NCBI taxonomy): Bacteria > Bacillati > Actinomycetota > Actinomycetes > Kitasatosporales > Streptomycetaceae > Streptomyces > Streptomyces sp. NPDC051677. The sequence continues at coordinate 150,264 of NZ_JBITCT010000011.1, read as the reverse complement.
GCGCGCCTGCCTCACCACCCGCGGCTTCGCCGACGAGGTCCGCGCGGTGCTCGCCCGCAGCCGCGAACTGGGCCTCGACCCCGCGGCCCTGGACGCCTTCGCCCACCGCATCGGCCGCCCCGACTGGCGTGCCGCGGCCGCCTTCCTCGCCGAGTACCTCGACGTGCTCGACCTGCACGGCGTGATCGACTACGCGGAACTCGTGCACCGCGCGGTCCTCCTCGCCCACCGGCCCGAGGGCGCCGAGCGGCTCGCCGCCCAGTACGACGCCGTGTTCGTCGACGAGTACCAGGACACCGACCCGGCCCAGGTGCGCCTCCTGCACGCCCTGGCCGGCGGCGGCCGCACCCTGGTCGCCTTCGGCGACCCCGACCAGTCGATCTACACCTTCCGGGGCGCCGACGTGAACGGCATCCTGGACTTCCCACAGGTCTTCCCCCGCCTCGACGGCCGTCCGGCGCCTGTCGAGGTCCTGCGCACCTCCCGCCGCTCCGGCGCGGCCCTCCTGACCGCCACCCGGCTGCTGACCCAGCGGATGCCCCTGACCCGCCTGCCCGCCGAGAAGGTCCGCGCCCACCGCGAACTGTCCGCCGCCCGTGACGGAGGCCGCGTCGAGGTCTACACGTACCCGACGCCCGGCACCGAGCTGGACAACGTCGCCGACATCCTGCGCCGCGCGCATCTGGAGGACGGCGTGCCCTGGGGCGAGATGGCCGTCCTGGTGCGCGCGGGCTCCCGCACGATCCCGACGGTCCGCCGCGCCCTCACCGCCGCGGGCGTCCCCCTCGACATCGACGGCGACGACCTCCCTCTGCGCCACGAACCGGCGGTGGCCCCCCTGCTGACGGCCCTGCGCGCGGTCGCGGAGGCGTCCGTACGGCCGCAGGAGGACACCGACGCCGCCCGGGCCGACGCTCCCTGCCCGCTGGACACCGAAACCGCCCTCACGCTCCTCGCCTCACCCCTCGCCGGCATGGACGCCGCCGACCTGCGCCGTCTCGGACGCGCCCTGCGCGAGGAGGAGCGTGCCGCGGGCAACCCGTTGCCGCCGCCCTCCGACGAACTGCTCGCCCGCGCCCTGGCCGAGCCGGAGCGGCTCGTCGCCCACGACCCGACGTACGCGCGCGGCGCCCAGCGCCTGGGCGCGCTGCTGGCGACGGCCCGTGAGCGCCTCGCGCGCGGCGGCACGGCCGAGGAGGCGCTGTGGGACCTCTGGGACGGCACACCCTGGCCTGCGCGCCTGGAACGGGCGGCCCGGCGCGGCGGCGCGGCCGGCCGCAACGCCGACCGGGACCTGGACGCCGTGTGCGCACTGTTCGCCACCGCCGCGCGCGCGGAGGAGCGCACCGGCGGCCGGGGCGCCCTGAACTTCCTGGCCGAGATCGAGGCCGAGGACATCGCCGCCGACACCCTCACCCGGCGTGCCGTGCGCCCCGACGCCGTACGCCTGATGACCGCCCACCGTGCCAAGGGTCTGGAGTGGAGCCTGGTCGTCGTGGCCGGCGTCCAGGAGGGCCTGTGGCCGGACCTGCGGCGCCGCGGCTCCCTCCTGGAGGCCGACCGCATCGGCCGCGACGGACTCGCCGAGCCGCTCACCCCGGGCGCGCTGCTCGCCGAGGAACGCCGCCTGTTCTACGTCGCCGCCACGCGTGCGCGGGAGCGACTCGTCGTCACCGCCGTCAAGGCGCCCGCCGACGACGGCGACCAGCCCTCACGCTTCCTGACCGAACTCGGCGTCGAACCCAAGGACGTCACGGGCCGCCCGCGCCGCCCCCTGTCGGTCGCCGCGCTGGTCGCCGAACTGCGCGCCACCACGGTCGACCCGCGCGTCTCCACCCCCCTCAGGGAGGCCGCCGCCCGCCGCCTGGCCCGGCTGGCTGCGCTCGCCGACGAGGACGGCAGGCCCCTGGTGCCGTCCGCCCACCCCTACCGCTGGTGGGGCATGTTCGAACCGACCGAGAGCAAGGTTCCGCTGCGCGACCGCAACCAGCCCGTCGTGCTCTCCGGCAGCGCCCTCGACCAGCTCGCCAACACCTGCGCCCTGCAGTGGTTCCTGGGCCGCGAGGTGAAGGCCGACGCGCCGGCCACGGCCGCCCAGGGCTTCGGCAACGTGGTGCACGTCCTCGCCGACGAGGTCGCCTCCGGGCACACCCCGGCCGACCTCGACGTCCTCATGGAGCGCCTCGACTCCGTGTGGAACGCCCTCGCCTTCGACGCCCCGTGGAAGTCCACGCAGGAGAAGGCACACGCGCGCGTGGCACTCGAACGCTTCCTGAAGTGGCATGTGATGGACCGCACGGGCCGCACACCGGTCGCCAGCGAGCACGACTTCGACGTCACCCTCGAAGCGGGCGACTACGAGGTGCGCATCCGCGGCCAGATGGACCGCGTCGAGGCGGACGGCGAGGGCCGCGCCTACGTCGTCGACTTCAAGACCGGCAAACAGACGCCGACCGCGCGCGAGGTGGAGCGCCACCCGCAGCTCGCCGTCTACCAGCTCGCCGTCCGCGAGGGCGCCGTCGACGAGGCCTTCGACGGCGCACGGCCCGCACCGGGCGGCGCCGAACTCGTCCAGCTGCGCCAGGGCGCCGCCAAGCGCGACGGGGGCGAGAGCCTGCCCAAGGTGCAGGCGCAGGAGGCCCTTGAGGGCGCGGCGGGGGAGTGGGTCGGCGACCTGCTCGCCACGGCGGCCGGGAAGGTCCTCGACGAGCGGTTCACACCGACCGCCGGCCAGCAGTGCACCCACTGCGCGTTCCGCGCCTCGTGCAGCGCCCGGCCCGAGGGACGGCACGTCGTGGAGTGACCGCCGGGTCCTCGACTGTCAGTGCCCGCCGTTAGCCTCTCCCCATGCCCGCCCGTATCAACGATCCCGAGCAGCTCAAGGAGCTCCTCGGGATCCCCTTCACCCCGGAGCAGACGGCCTGCATCACCGCGCCGCCCGCCCCGCAGGTGATCGTGGCCGGCGCCGGATCGGGCAAGACGACGGTGATGGCCGCCCGCGTGGTGTGGCTGGTCGGCACCGGCCAGGTCGCCCCCGAACAGGTCCTCGGCCTGACCTTCACCAACAAGGCCGCCGGAGAACTCGCCGAACGCGTCCGCAAGGCACTGCTCAAGGCAGGCGTCACCGACCCCGACGTCATCGACCCCGACAACCCGCCCGGCGAGCCGGTGATCTCCACCTATCACGCCTTCGCGGGCCGCCTCCTGACCGACCACGGCCTGCGCATCGGCCTGGAGCCCACCTCCCGCCTGCTCGCCGACGCCACCCGCTACCAGCTCGCCGCGCGCGTGCTGCGCGAAGCCCCCGGCCCCTACCCCTCGCTCACCCGCTCCTTCGCCGACCTGATCAGCGACCTCCTCGCGCTCGACGCCGAACTCGCCGAACACCTCGTCCGGCCCGAGGACCTGCGCGCGTGGGACGCCGGGCTGCTGCGCACCCTGGAGGGCGCCAAGCTCACCAACGCCGACCTGCGCAAGGTGCCCGAGACGGCCGCCGCGCGGCGCGAACTGGCCGACCTGGTGCTGCGCTACCGGGCTGCCAAGCGCGAGCGCGACCTGCTCGACTTCGGCGACCAGATCGCCATGGCGGCCCGGCTCGGCCAGGTCCCCGAGGTGGGCCCGATCCTGCGCGACGAGTTCCGCGTCGTCCTCCTCGACGAATACCAGGACACCTCCGTTGCCCAGCGCATCCTCCTGGCCGGCCTGTTCGGCGGCGGCACCGGCCACCCCGTGACGGCCGTCGGCGACCCCTGCCAGGCCATCTACGGCTGGCGCGGCGCTTCCGTGGCCAACCTCGACGACTTCCCCGAGCACTTCGCGCACACCGACGGAAGCAGGGCGCGGCGCCAGTCGCTCAGCGAGAACCGCCGCAGCGGCGGCCGCCTCCTGGACCTCGCCAACGGCATGGCCGAGCCGCTGCGCGCCCTGCACGCGGGCGTGGAGGCGCTGCGCCCGGCCCCGGGCGCCGAACGCGACGGCGTGGTCCGCTGCGCCCTCCTGGCCACCCACGCCGAGGAGATGGACTGGATCGCCGACTCCGTCGCCCATCTCGTGCGCACCGGCACGGCGCCCGGTGAGATCGCCGTCCTGTGCCGCACGGCCACCGACTTCGCGCAGATCCAGGGCGCTCTGGTGGCCCGGGACATCCCCGTCGAGGTTGTGGGCCTGTCCGGGCTGCTGCACCTGCCCGAGGTCGCCGACCTCGTCGCCGTCTGCGAAGTCCTGCAGGATCCTGGTGCCAACGCCTCCCTGGTGCGGCTGCTCACCGGCCCGCGCTGGCGCATCGGCCCCCGCGACCTCGCCCTCCTGGGCCGACGTGCGCGGCTGCTCGTCGGCCACGCGCGCGGGGCCGGCGACGACGACCCGGACCGCCGCCTCGCCGAGGCCGTCGAAGGCGTCGATCCGTCCGAGGTGATATCGCTCGCGGACGCCCTCGACACGTTCCTGGAGTCGCCCTTGTACGGCGCCGACGGAGCGGGGGAGGACGACGGACTGCCCTTCTCGCCGGACGCGCGCGTGCGGTTCGCACGGCTCGCCACCGAACTGCGCGACCTGCGCCGCTCCCTGGCCGACCCTCTGATGGACGTCCTGCACCGCGTTCTCGCCGTCACCGGCCTCGAGGTCGAACTGTCGGCGTCCCCGCACGCCCTGGCCGCCCGCCGCCGTGAGACCCTGTCCAACTTCCTCGACATCGCCGCCTCTTTCGCTGCCGGCGAGAACGAGGCGAGCCTGCTCGCCTTCCTCGGCTTCCTGCGCACCGCCGCCCAGTACGAGAAGGGCCTCGACAACGCGCTCCCCGGCGGCGAGAACACCGTCAAGGTGCTCACCGCGCACAAGTCCAAGGGTCTGGAGTGGGACGTCGTCGCCGTACCCGGCCTGGTCAGCGGCACCTTCCCCAGCGGTCAGGGCCGGGAGAAGTGGACCGCGCAGGCCAAGGTGCTGCCGCACGAGCTGCGCGGCGACGCCGACACGCTCCCCGACCTCGACTCCTGGGACGCGCGGGGCATGAAGGCCTTCCACGAGGCCATGAAGGACCACCAGCACACCGAGGAACTCCGCCTCGGCTACGTCACCTTCACCCGCCCCCGCTCCCTGCTGCTCGGCTCCGGCCACTGGTGGGGTCCCACCCAGAAGAAGCCCCGCGGCCCCTCCGACTTCCTCCAGGCCCTCCACGACCACTGCGCGGCCGGCCACGGCGAGATCGAGGCCTGGGCGGGCGAGCCGGAGGAGGACGAGGAAAACCCCACCCTGCACCGCGCGAGCGCCGACCAGGTCTGGCCGCTCCCCCTGGACGACGCTGCCCTGGCCCGCCGCCGCGCCGCCGCCGAGACCGTCCTCGCCCACCTGCAGGACCTCAGCTCGCCCGGTCACGGCCCCACCGCCGCCACCCACGACCCCGACGCCTACGACGACCCGGACTGGCCCACACCACCGGACGAGGACGCCCTCGCCCACGACGACGCGACGCCCCACGACGAGCCGCCCCACGGCGAGCCGCCCTACGACGAGGCCGACCCGTTCGAGGACGACCCCGGCGACTGGGACGAGTGGACCGGCGACCGCCCCGCCGTCCCACACCAGGCCACAGCCCCGGAACCCCCCACCGCGCGCGCCCACCCCGCTCACCCGCGCCGGACCCCCCTCACCCCCGAGGAGGCCCGCACCGTCGCCTCCTGGGACCGCGACCTCGACGCGCTCGCCGGCGAGCTCCTGCGCGCCCGCCAGAGCGTCACGGACGTCCCCCTGCCGACGGCCCTGACCGCCTCGCAGGTGCTGCGCCTGGCCGCCGACCCGGACGGTCTCGCGCAGGAACTCGCGCGCCCCATGCCGCGCCCCCCGCAACCGGCCGCGCGTCGGGGCACCCGGTTCCACGCATGGGTGGAGGCCCGCTTCGAGGCATTGACGCTCCCCCTGCTGGAACCGGACGAGCTGCCCGGCGGCGACGCCGAGATCGCCGACGAACAGGACCTGGAAGCCCTCAAGGAAGCCTTCGAACGCACCGAGTACGCCCACCGCACGCCCTACCGCGTCGAGGCCCCCTTCCAGCTCGCCCTCGCCGGCCGCGTCGTGCGAGGCCGTATCGACGCCGTCTACAAGGAGGGCGACGGCGACGCGGCGACGTACGACATCGTCGACTGGAAGACGCACCGAGCCCGCACCGCCGACCCTCTCCAGCTCGCCCTCTACCGGCTCGCCTGGGCCGAGCAGCAGGGGGTGCCCGTGGAATCCGTCACAGCGGCGTTCCTGTACGTGCGCACAGGCGACGTCGTACGACCGGAGGGTCTGCCCGATCGTGCCGCGCTGGAGCGCCTGTTGACCGGGGAAGAGGGCGCCGACGGCAACCTTGAGGGACCGGCCGGGCAGGTAAACCCTGGGCAAGGGCCCGGCGAGGATGTCGGTGCGGGCCGATAGGCTCGTGACCATGAGCCATCCCGTTGACAGTGCCGTCAGCGCCGTGCGGACGTACATCGAGCAGCACCGCGCCGCCTTCCTCGACGACCTCGTCGAGTGGCTGCGCATCCCGTCGGTGTCCGCGCAGCCCGACCATGTGCCCGACGTGCGGCGCAGCGCGGACTGGCTCGCCGCCAAACTCAAGGAGACCGGCTTCCCGACCGTCGAGGTCTGGCAGACGCCGGGCGCCCCGGCCGTCTATGCCGAGTGGCCCTCCGGCGATCCGCAGGCCCCCACCGTCCTGGTCTACGGCCACCATGACGTGCAGCCCGCAGCCCGCGAGGACGGCTGGGACACCGACCCCTTCGAGCCCGTCGTCCGCGAAAACCGCCTCCACGCGCGCGGAGCGGCTGACGACAAGGGCCAGGTCTTCTTCCACACCCTGGGCGTGCGCGCCCACCTCGCCGCCACCGGGCGGAGCGCCCCGGCCGTCCACCTCAAGCTGCTGATCGAGGGCGAGGAGGAGTCCAGCTCGCCGAACTTCCGCGCGCTGGTCGAGGAGCGGGCGGGGCGGCTCGCCGCGGACGCCGTGATCGTCTCCGACACCGGCATGTGGTCCGAGGACACCCCCACGGTGTGCACCGGCATGCGCGGCCTCGCCGAGTGCGAGATCCGCCTCTTCGGCCCCGACCAGGACATCCACTCGGGCTCCTTCGGCGGCGCCGTGCCCAACCCGGCCACCGCGGCGGCCCGCCTCGTGGCCGCTCTGCACGACGCACACGCGCGCGTGGCCGTCCCCGGCTTCTACGACGGCATCGTCGAGCTCACCGACCGCGAGCGCGAGCTCTTCGCCGAGCTGCCCTTCGACGAGGACGACTGGCTGCGCGCCGCCAGGTCGCACGCCACCCACGGCGAGGCCGGACACACCACCCTGGAGCGCATCTGGGCCCGCCCCACCGCCGAGGTCAACGGCATCGGCGGCGGCTACCAGGGCCCCGGCAGCAAGACGATCATCCCGTCGTCGGCGTTCGTGAAGCTGTCGTTCCGGCTGGTAGCCGGTCAGGACCCCGACCACATCGAGAAGGCCGTCCGCGCCTGGGCCGAGGAGCAGGTGCCCGCCGGGATCCGGCACGAGATCGCGTTCAGCCCGGCCACGCGCCCGTGCCTGACCCCGCTGGACCACCCGGCCCTGAAGTCCGTTGTCCGCGCCATGGGCCGCGCCTTCGAAGGACCCGTCCGCTTCACCCGCGAGGGCGGCTCCGGACCCGCCGCCGACCTGCAGGAAGTCCTCGGCGCCCCGGTGCTCTTCCTGGGCGTCTCCGTGCCCTCGGACGGCTGGCACGCGCCGAACGAGAAGGTCGAGCTGGACCTCCTCCTCAAAGGCGTCGAGACCACCGCGTACCTGTGGGGCGACCTCGCCGAGAACTGGCGTCATGCGCCCTGACGCCCTCGCTCGGTCCGGAGGGGACACGCGCGCGGGGCACACTGGACAGACCGGCCCGCACCGCGACACCCCACCGCAACCGGTCGTTCCCTGCCGTACGTCCCGCTGAACCGCCCGCCGAAACAACCGTTCCACCGGGGGAGTTGGAAGTACCCGTGACCACCTGGACCGACCAGAACGCCGATCGACCCATTTCGCTCACCGCGCCCAGCGGCATCGACCGGGCCGCACACCACCGGCTCGACGAGGCCTGGCTCGCCGCTGCGTGGAGCCACCCCACCACGCGGTGCTTCGTCGTCTCGGGCGGCCAGGTCCTCATCGACGAGACGCCCGACGGCCGCACCGAACTCCTCATGACCCCGTCGTTCGAGGCGCCCCTCACCGAGGCGCACCGCTACTTCCTGGGAACCGACGAGGACGGCGTCAGCTACTTCGCCCTCCAGAAGGACGCCCTGCCCGGCCGTATCGACCAGTCCGCGCGCCCGGCCGGGCTGCGCGAGGCCGGCCTGCTGCTGTCGCCGCGGGAGGCGGGCCTGATGGTGCACGCGGTCGGCCTGGAGAACTGGCAGCGCACCCACCGCTTCTGCTCCCGCTGCGGCGAGCGCACCGTGATCGCCGCCGCCGGCCACATCCGCCGCTGCCCCGCCTGCGGCGCCGAGCACTACCCGCGCACCGACCCCGCGGTGATCATGGCCGTCACCGACGAGGAGGACCGCATCCTCCTCGGCCGCCAGGTCCACTGGCCCGAGGGCCGCTTCTCCACCCTCGCCGGCTTCGTGGAGCCCGGCGAGTCCATCGAGCAGTCCGTGCGTCGTGAGGTGTTCGAGGAGGCCGGCATCACCGTCGGCCAGGTCGAGTACATCGCCAGCCAGCCCTGGCCCTTCCCGTCCAGTCTCATGCTGGGCTTCATGGCTCGCGCCACCTCCATCGACATCAACGTCGACGGCGACGAGATCCACGAGGCCCGCTGGTTCTCCCGCGACGAGCTCGGCGCCGCCTTCGAGTCCGGCGAGGTGCTGCCCCCGTACGGCATCTCCATCGCGGCTCGTCTGATCGAGCTCTGGTACGGCAAGCCGCTGCCGACCCGCAGTTTCATCTGAGAACGACACAAAGGGTGGCCGTCCCGGACCGGGACGGCCACCCCTAGGTGCGAGAGGCGCTGCTACCGCGGTCGCATCAGGTCCAAGTCCTCACCCCATGCGTCCAGTACCGCGCCGTGCCCGGCCTGCCGGGCCACTGCCTCGACCTGGGCGAAGAGATGACGTTGCGTGGACACATCGCCCGTTCCCGAGACACGGTCCGTAGCGTCGAGCAGCACGCCGGTGTCCCAGCCGGGCAGCGGAAATCGGGCGAGCTCCCATTCCAGGTACTTGTTGTAGGGGCGCGGACGGCGGTCGAGAGCGAAGAGCAACTCCAGTAGAAACCGCATGCTGTCCGCGGCGTCGAGGCGGGCCGCGAGGGCATGCCCGTCGCGGTCGTCCTTGACCGAGCGGTAGAGGGAGTTGGCGTAGGCGTCGAGCCATCCGCCCGCCTCCTGGAAGGCTTCATCGGCGTCGAGCCGTGCCTTGCCGGCCAGGATCCGGGCGATGCCTCCGTCGAGCCGGTCGAGCACGATCCGGGCGCGGGCGAGGGCGTACCGCTCGAAGCCGGGCATTCCGGCGGCGCGGAACTCGTCGAGGGAGAGGACGACGAGGTCGAGTTCCGGGGTGCGGTGTCCCGTGAACCGGGTGAGGGCCGTCGTCGCGCCATCGGCGAGGACGACGTACAGGTCGTGGTCGGAGTGCTCGGTGGTCATGCCCTCGTGGGCCCGGGAACCTTTGAGGACAAGGCCGACGACAGCGGGATCAGCGGCGGCGAGTTCGACGAACGCGTCGTAGGCGAGGGGCTGCTGAGCGGTCATTGCGTGATCTCCGGTGGGGTGATGACGGGTATGCCGACCGGGCGGCCCCGAACCCGTCGGGGGCGCCCGCACCGTCTGCGGCGGCGCTCGGCCGCCGCCCGGAAGATCAACGCACGGTCGGACCGTACCGCCCGGCCGGCCGAGAGGTCTCGCATTCGGCCGCCTTGCGCACCGCACATACGCCCAGGACGCATGAAACCCCCGATCAGCACCAGGCCGATCGGGGGTTTCGCGTCGAAGAGTCAGACGCCGAGCGCTTGCTTCACCTGGGCGAGGCTCGGGTTGGTCATCACGACCTCAGCCCCACCGCCGGAGGGGACCACCTGAACGGTGGGAACCGTCTGGTTTCCGCCATTCGCCTTCTCCACGAAAGCCGCGGACGCCGGGTCGTGCTCGATGTTGATCTCGGTGTATCCGATGCCTTCGCGGTCGAGCTGCTTCTTCAGCCGCTGGCAGTAGCCGCACCACGTGGTGCTGTACATCGTCACAGTGCCCAGCATGTCTCTTGTGCTCCTTCGGCGAGTCGGGGTTCAGGCGGTCGCAGAGGAGTGAACGTACGTCGGAGGGCTGCCATTCCCGCGAGGCGCTGTGCGCCGGGAGGCCGAGGGTGACGCTCGCCGCATTAGTACGACTGCGGGGCCCCGCCTGTGGACAACCGGCCCGCCGGTCTCCGCCGACCTGGCAGCATGGCCATGTGACAGCAGCAACGCACTCCACCCTTTTCCCGCAGGTACCGGACTCGGCCGACGCGGTGCTCGAAGGGCTCGACCCCGAGCAGCGCGAGGTGGCGACCGCCCTGCGCGGTCCGGTGTGCGTGCTGGCAGGAGCCGGCACGGGCAAGACGCGGGCCATCACGCACCGCATCGCCTACGGCGTGCGGGCCGGCATGCTGCACCCCTCCAGCGTGCTCGCCGTCACCTTCACCAACCGCGCCGCCGGGGAGATGCGCGGCCGGCTCCGCCAGCTCGGCGCCCAGGGCGTCCAGGCCCGCACCTTCCACTCCGCGGCCCTGCGCCAGCTGCAGTACTTCTGGCCGAAAGCGATCGGTGGCTCTCTGCCCCGGCTCATCGACCGGAAGATCCAACTCGTCGCCGACGCGGCCGCCGCCTGCCGCATCCGTCTCGACCGGGGCGAGCTGCGGGACGCCACCGCGGAGATCGAGTGGTCCAAGGTCACCCAGACCGTCCCCGCCGACTACGCCCTGGCCGCCGCGAAGGCGGGCCGCGCGATCCCCCGGGACCCCGCCGAGATCGCCCAGCTCTACTCCGCCTACGAGAACCTCAAGCGGGAGCGCGCCGTCATCGACTTCGAGGACGTCCTGCTGCTGACCGTCGCCGTCCTCCAGGACCGCCACGACATCGCCGAACAGGTCCGCGCCCAGTACCAGCACTTCGTGGTCGACGAGTACCAGGACGTCAGCCCCCTCCAGCAGCGCCTTCTGGAGCTGTGGCTCGGCGACCGGGACGACCTGTGCGTGGTCGGCGACGCCAGCCAGACGATCTACTCCTTCACCGGAGCCACCCCCGACCACCTCCTCGACTTCCGCACCCGCCACCCCGGCGCCACGGTCGTCAAGCTCGTCCGCGACTACCGCTCCACCCCCCAGGTCGTCCACCTCGCCAACGGCCTGCTCTCCCAGGCCCGGGGCCGCGCCGCCGACCACCGCCTGGAGCTGGTCTCCCAGCGCGACCCGGGACCCGACCCCGGCTACACCGAGTACACCGACGAGCCCGCCGAGGCCGAGGGCGCGGCCCGCCGCATCCGCGAGCTCCTCGACGCCGGGGTCCCGGCCGCCGAGATCGCCATCCTGTTCCGCACCAACGCGCAGTCGGAGACCTACGAACAGGCCCTGGCCGACCTCGGCATCCCGTACCAGCTGCGCGGCGCCGAGCGCTTCTTCGACCGACCGGAGGTGCGCAAGGCCGGCGTCGCCCTGCGCGGCGCGGCCCGCTTCGGTGGCAACGACACTCTCCTCGAGGACGCCGTCGACCTGCCCTCCCAGGTGCGTGCCGTCCTCTCGGGCGAGGGCTGGACGTCCCAGCCGCCGGCCGGTTCCGGAGCCGTCAGAGAACGCTGGGAGTCGCTCGCCGCGCTGGTCAACCTCGCCCACGACTTCTCCGCCGCCCAGCCCGGCGCCACGCTCGCCGACCTGGTCGCCGAGCTCGACGAACGGGCCGGCGCCCAGCACGCCCCGACCGTCCAGGGCGTCACTCTGGCCTCGCTGCACTCGGCCAAGGGCCTGGAGTGGGACGTCGTGTTCCTCGTCGGCGTCGCCGAGGGCATGATGCCGATCACCTACGCCAGAACCGACGAGCAGATCGAGGAGGAGCGCCGACTCCTCTACGTCGGAGTCACCCGCGCCCGCGAGCGCCTGCACGTCTCCTGGGCGCTGGCCCGCTCACCCGGCGGCCGCCCGAGCCGCCGCCCCAGCCGCTTCCTCGACGGCCTGCGTCCCGGTTCGGGCACCGCGGTCGGCCGCGGTGGCGCCGGTGGCGCCGGAGGCATCGAGCGCGGCTTCACCGGTACCGCCGTGGGGGCGCCCGCCGTGCCGCGCCGGACCCGGCGCACCCCCGCCCGCTGCCGGGTCTGCGGGCGCACCCTGACCGACGCCGGCGAGATGAAGCTGATGCGCTGCGAGGACTGCCCGTCCGACATGGACGAGGGGCTTTACGAACGGCTGCGGGACTGGCGGGCGGTCCAGGCGCAGCGAGGCGGCCAGCCGGCGTTCTGCGTCTTCACCGACAAGACGCTGATGGCGATCGCCGAGGCCGTCCCCGACGAGGAGGGCGAGCTCGCGCGGATTCCGGGGGTCGGCATACGCAAGCTCAACCGCTACGGAGCCGACGTCCTGGCCATCTGCGCAGGCCAAGACGTCGGAGAGGACGAAGACACGGACTGAGAAGAGGCGGACGGGGGACGGGCGGAGGGCAGACGGGGAACTGATCCGAACTCGTCGGAAAAATAGTTTGCGCATGCCCCGGCAATCCCCATAGGTTCTAAGCCACGGGGACGGCGGCCTTCTCGAAGGCCCTGATTCCGTGCTGTACTTGCATATCCGTCGGACTGGGTTCACCCCGGTCCCCCGAGACGCCGAGAGGAGGCGATTCCAGTGATCATCATCAACAGCAGCTCCACCGCCAAACTGAACGATCGCTCTGTCGTCTCCACGTGCATGCTCGGCATCTCGGTTCTGGGCACCGGTCTGTCCGGCATTCGTGCCGACCGGCTGGCGTCCTCCTCCGTTGCTCCCGCGGGCCTTCCCGTCCGCGAGCGCAATGAGCGACCGACCAAGGCACTGGAAGCAGTAGGGGCACAGGCGCATGCCTATGCCTTTGCGGCAGCCGGTGCCGGATCCCGGAAGCAGACGACGCAGCACCACCTGATGTGGGCCTTCCGTGGGCCAGAACCCTGGAGTGATCCAGCCTGATCGACGATCAGGCCGGCGCCTTCAGGGCCGCGGAACCCCACCCGGGATCCGCGGCCCTTCTGTTTGTCCTCCCACGGGGACGACGGAGCGAAGGGGCCTCGGGACAAGAAAAGAACCCGGTACCAGCCGCCACTCGGCCCCACAGGGCCGGACCGACCAGACGAGGAAGACGAACCGTGCAACTCGAAGCGCACGCCCCGTCCGTACCGCCTTCCGAAACGATCCCCCCGCCCGGCCTCACGGAGGACTCCACCTTGACCCCGCTCACGGCGCTCACCGCGCTCGACGACGCCATCGAGAACCTCGGCGTACCCGTCCCCTGCCGCTCCTACGACCCGGAGGTCTTCTTCGCCGAGTCGCCGGCCGACGTCGAGTACGCCAAGTCCCTCTGCCGCACCTGCCCGCTGATGGAGGCCTGCCTCGCCGGTGCCAAGGAGCGGCGCGAGCCCTGGGGCGTCTGGGGCGGCGAGCTGTTCGTCCAGGGCGTCGTCGTCGCCCGGAAGCGGCCGCGGGGTCGCCCGCGCAAGAACCCGGTCACGGCATGAACACCGCAGGAACGATCGACCGCCCCCTCACGCAAGACCCCAAGAAGCAGGCCCCGATGAAGCCGTTCACCAGCGAGCCCGCAGGCTCCGCGACCGAAGACATCAGCACCACCGGCGCGTACGACTCGCGTCAGAACAGGACCCGCGAGATGCAACTCATCCCAGAAGCCCTGGCTCGTGCGCATATGCACGACCGACTGCACCAGGCCGAGCGGGAACGCCGGGCCGTGCGCCTGGCGACCGCTCGCCGGATGCAGCGTCGGGCCGAGCGCGCCTCGCTGCGCGCCCGCCGGGCGCTCGCCATGGCCGTGATGCAGTAACCACGCACACCTGAAGCGGTGGCCTCCCAACCGAGGGAGGCGAAGCTCTCCCCGCGGGGGTCGGTCCGTCCGAACGGACCGACCCCCGCGGTGCGTTGTGCCGGCGATCCAGCGCAGCGGCGCTATCGTCCCGAAGGTGACGAGTCTTCCCGGAGACGGTGACCGAGGCGGTTCCGCGGCGGAGCCCCGCCCTCTTGCGTGCGCTCGCTGCGGCGCTCGGGCGGAGCAGCCGCCGCCCGTCACCTGGACCTGCTCCGTGGAGAACGGCGTCCGGCGCTACTTCTGCGAGGTCTGCGCCCGCGAGAACCTCAGGGCGATCGAAGGACGGCTCGACTCCGACTGGTGGTGAGGTGTGTCACAGGCGGGTGCCTCAGGCCTCCGCCACCGACCCCTCCGCATCCAAGACTTCCAGCGCTTCCAGGCCCTCCTCCGCAAGGAACCCGGGCAGCCACTCCTCCAGTTCCTCGCGCAGCCGCACCGTGGCGCCGAGCTGGCACAGCACGCCGATCGTGCTGAGCGTCACCCGGTGTATGAGCAGGTAGGCCGGGGGGAGGTTGAGCTGCTTGCCCAGCTGGTGGGCGGGGGAGCGGGGGTCGGCGATCCGGGCCGCCTGGCTGCGCATCCAGCCGCGGGTGAACGTGAACTCCTCCACCCCGGCCGGCTCGATGATCGGTAGCAGGTAGTCGAGGACCGCGTCGGGATCCAGCTCGATGGATTCCTTGACGAAACCCTCCGTGCGGAGAAGTTCGTAGACCTCCTCCGCCTCACCGTCCAGGGTCATACGCAGGGACCGGCCGATGGGATCCGGCAGACCGCCCGGGAGCCGGTCCACGGTGCCGAAGTCCAGGACGCCCAGCCGCCAGTCGTCCTCGCCGTCCGGTCCGCCGGGCAGGAGGCGGAAGTTGCCGGGGTGCGGGTCGGCGTGGAGCAGGCCGGTGCGGGCCGGACCGGAGAACAGGAAACGGGACAGCAACTGGCCGGCGCGGTTGCGCTGCTCAGGAGTGCCGTCGGCGATCACTTCGGACATGGGCACGCCGTCGATCCACTCGGTGATCAGTACTTGGTCGCACTGGTGGACCACCGCCGGGACCACCACGTCCAGATCGTCGGCGAACTCCTCCGCATGAGCCTGCTGGGCCTGCGCCTCCAGGCTGTAGTCGAGCTCCTCGGAGACCCGGTCCCGGAGCTCGGAGATCAGCGGCTTGACGTCCATGCCCGGGATGAGAGGGCCCAACAGGCGGGCGAAGCGGCTGAGTTGGTTCAGGTCGGACAGCAACGCCTCACCCGCCCCGGGGTACTGGACCTTGACCGCGACCTCCCGGCCGTCGTGCCACACCGCTCGGTGCACCTGGCCGATCGAGGCCGCAGCGGCCGGCTTGTCGTCGAACTCCAGGAACAGCTCGGGCCAGTCTGCGCCGAGGCGGTCCGCGAGCACGGAGTGCACCGTGCGGGTCGGCATCGGCGGCGCCGCGTCCTGAAGCTTGGTGAGGGCCGCACGGTATGGGCCGGCGACCTCCTCGGGGAGCGCCGACTCGAAGACGGACAGGGCCTGCCCGAACTTCATGGCACCCCCCTTCAGCTCGCCGAGCACCTTGAAGAGCTGCTCGGCGGTGCGCTGCTGGAGCTCGCGGCCGACGATCTCCGCGGACTCGCCCACGATCCGCTTGCCCAGACCCCAGGTCGCCCGCCCGGCGAAGCCGAGCGGGAGCGCGGCGAGCTTGGCGGTTCGGGTAACCGCCTTCCGGGGAAGATCAGACATGCGCCCTCCAGGTCCCAGCCAGCCGCGCCGCGTCCGTCGTACGGCGTAACTCCGTCGATTGCCGTTGCTCTGCCATTGTCGCGTGCGATGCCTGGTCCTCGGAGGTGTGTTCCCGCTTACCTTTCTCCGCGGCCCCGCACGGACAGTCCAAGTGGGGCCAAACCGGACGCGCGTGCCACTGGAGGGTGGGAGTGGAGACCTCCCAGCGGGCGCCCGCGCTCGACGGCGTCCGGCCGTCGAGGAAGGTGAGGGCGTGGGCGGCCGCCAGCCCGGCGACCGTCGTGGCCAGCGTCAGATCACAGGCGCGCGCCGCGCGTTTCCTCCCGGAGTGCCACTGCGCGACCAGTCGCGGCCACGCCGGGTCCCGGTCGGTGCGTGCCTGCTGCAGGCACCCGGCGCAGCCCGTCTCACCCGGCAGCACGAGCGGCCCGACGACGCCCGTTCCCTCCACGACCCCCGTATAGAGGTGCGGTGTTCCCGACGCGATGAGGGGCTCCGCCGCCGAGGGATCCGGCGCGTGCACGGACACGTCGTCCCGTGGGGCGAGGATCACCAGGGAGAAGCCGGGGGTGTCCGGCTCGGCCGGTGACCCTGTGCTTCGGCGGGGCGGGCGATCCGGGGCGGCCCGGCGCACGGCGCGGCGGGCCGCCTCGTCCCGACGCTCGCCGACCGCCTCGGAGGGCAGGCCGCCCGGCGCGACGTCCTCCGGCTCCACCCGGCCGCCGTCGCGCACGTCCACCTCGCCGATCCCCGCGCCCGACAGCAGCGCCGCCAGCACCGCGCCGACCCGGCCCGCTCCGCGTACCTGGACCCGCAGCCGCCGTCGGGCGGTCAGCTGCTCGATCGCGTCTTGCGGTTCGGAGGTGATGAGGGACAGGGCGGCGAGGTCGGGGCGCAGCCGGTCCAGGACCTCGGTCTTCTCCCGCAGGGCAGCGGCTTCCGGCCCGCCGCCGCGCGCGTCGTCGAGCAGCCCCGCCCGCGCCAGCCGCTCCACCAGCCGGTCGACATGGCCGTCGGGCAGGTCCATGCGGCGGCCTTCCTCGCGCAGCAGCGCGAGCCCTCGGGTGCCGTCCAGCAGGTCGAGGAAACTGCCCGTCGCCGTGTCCACCGGGCCGAGTGTCAGCGCGTGCGCCGGAGTCATTCCGAACTGCACCGTGTTGAGGTCACGCCAGCCGCGCCGCAGCGCAGGCTTCACCATCGGATGCATCAAAGGCCCCCGTATGCCTGGAAACTCCCGTCACGTCGGCGGAACGAGGGGCGTGGGGTCGTCCTCGCTCCGCCGACGAGTGCCAGCATGCCCGGACCCGTCCGAACGTGCCGAAAGTTGTCCACAGGTGGGGGCGTTCATCGTACAAATCCGTCGTATGAGGCAAACGCGGCGGGAGAGATCAGAACCGAACCGTCCCGGAGTCGGGACTTCCCCCGTGTGCAGCGGGTAACGTCGGGGCGTGCCCGCCGACCCACTGCACCGCGCCGGAACGTCACAGCGGAAGCCGACGAGCCAGCCGCCGAGCGGCTCCGGGGTGAGCGCGATCGAGGTCCGCAGGAGCCCCCGTCGCCGCCGGACGGTCTCCGCGTACCGCGAGGGCGACCGCACCATCGTGCTGATTCCTGCCCGGATGTCCGAGGCCGAGGAACAACGCTGGGTGAGCGTCATGCTCGACAAACTCGCCGCCCAGGAGAGTCGGCGGGTGCCCGGCGACGCCGAGTTGGCCGAGCGCGCCGAGCGGCTGTCGGCCCAGTGCTTCGACGGCCGGGCACGGCCTGCCTCGGTGCGTTGGGTGACCAACCAGAACACCCGCTGGGGCTCGTGCACCCCGGCCGAGGGCAGCATCCGTCTGTCGCACCGCCTCAAGGGCATGCCCGAGTACGTCATCGACTACGTCCTCGCCCACGAACTCGCGCATCTGCTCGTGCCCGGCCACGGCCCCGACTTCTGGCGACTGTTGGAGGCGTACCCGCGCACCGAGCGCGCCCGCGGCTACCTGGAGGGCGTCGTCGCGGCCGAACGGCTGCCCCACCTGCCCGGCGCAAGCGACGAGTGACCTGCAACGCGCGCGGAGTGAACGCGTCCGCTCCTACGTGACGCGGGTTGTGTACCGGGTCTGTACCGACATCGTGCGTTGTCGGACTTTGCCGTTAGCCTGACGCGACGCACTCGCAATCGGGATGGGGGACGGTCGTTACGCATGCCCAGGGAATTCCAACGCGGCCACAAGGCCAGGATCAGTGACCTCACCGCGGGCACCGATCTGTACGTAGGCGTGCAGATCGCCGGTCCCGGTCTGACCTTCGACATCAGCTGCTTCGGCCTCGACGCCGACGAACGGCTCTCGGACGACCGGTACTTCGTCTTCTTCAACCAGCCGAAGTCTCCCGAGGAGTCCATCCAGCTCCTGGGCGCCCAGGCGGGCGACACGGAGTCCTTCCGCATCACGCTGGACCGGATCCCGCCGCAGATCCAGAAGCTGGCCTTCACCGCGACCCTCGACGGCGCCGGGCAGATGTCGCAGATCGGCCCCGGCTACCTCCGCATCGTCGCCGGCGGCGAAGAAGTGGCCCGCTACGCGTTCAACGGCTCGGAGTTCACCACCGAGCGGGCCGTGATGCTGGGCGACTTCTACCTGAAGGACGTGTGGCGGTTCGCGGCCGTCGGACAGGGCTTCGACGGCGGACTGGACGCGCTGCTGAAGAACTTCGGCGGCGAGGTCGCCGAGGAGGAGGCCCCCGCCGCCCCGCAGCAGCCGCAGGCCGGCGCCGCTCCGGGCTTCGCCCCGCCCGCCTTCGGCGCACCGTCCGCCCCGGCGCCCGCGCCGCAGCCCGCCGCTCAGGGCTTCGCGCCCCCGCCCGGCGCGACACCGCCGTCCGCCCCGGCGCCCGCGCCCTCGGTGCACGCCGCGCCGACCATCGTCGCGCCGATGACCCCGCCCGGCGGCGGTCAGGTCCCGCCCCCCGCTCCGGCCCCCGCGCCCTACGGACAGCCGCCCCAGCAGCAGCCGTACGGTCAGCCCCCCGCGCCGGCCGCGCCCATGCCGCCCGGCTACGGCCAGCAGCCCCAGGCCCCACAGACGCCGCCCGGCTACGGACAGCCGACCCCACCGCCCGGCTACGGCCACCAGCCGCCGTTCGGGCAGGTCCCGGGCCAGCAGGCCTACGGCGTCCCGCAGGGCGCGCCCCAAGGCGGCGCCGGTGTGACCGCCGCGCTCCAGCAGTTCAAGGAGACGCCCACCGGACAGCGCTGGACGCAGCAGAACAAGAAGCTGATCCGCGTCGACCTCGGCATCGGCGGCCAGCCCGTGCTCGCCCGGCAGGGCAGCATGGTCCTCTACCAGGGCAAGGTCGACTTCAGCTACAAGGGAGCCGGGTTCGCCGGCCGGATCGTGGGCAACGCGACCGGCCAGGAGATGCAGCTGATGCGCTGCACCGGCCAGGGACAGGTCTTCCTCGCCGAGAACTCCACCCACCTGCACCCCGTCGAACTCCAGGGCGACGCCCTCTGCGTCTCCTCGGAGAACGTCCTCGCCTTCGACGAGAGCCTCCAGTACGAGGTCCGCCGCATCGAGGGCCACGGCATCCCCGGGGGCGCGCTGTTCACCATGCAGTTCCAGGGCACCGGCACGATCGTCGTGAAGACGCACGGCACGCCTGTCGTCCTGCCGGTCACGCCCACCACGTTCGCCGACTGCAACGCCGTCGTCGCCTGGTCGGCCGCCTCCCAGGTGGTCGTCTCCAGCCAGGTGCGGATGCGCCGCAACGCCTACCCCGGCGACACCGGCGAGAGCGTCAACCTCCAGTTCCGGGGCGCTCCCGGCAACTTCATCGTCGTCCAGCCGTACGAGGTCTGAGGGAGCCCGTCATGAACCAGCCGCTCGCGGGCTATGCCCCCGCACCCGTCACCGCACGCATGGAGAACCACGGCAACCACATGCTGAAGGTCGCCATGCAGACCGGGAACGACCTCTTCGCGCGCGTGGGCTCGATGGTCGCCTACGAGGGCTTCGTCCAGTACGAGCCCAACCCGCCGGCCGTGCGCCAGATCGCACGCGACTGGATGACCGGCGAGGGCGCGCCCCTGATGAAGTGCACCGGCGACGGCCTGCTCTACCTCGCCGACTACGGGGCGAACGTCGTCGTCATCAACCTCAACGGCGACGGCATCTCCGTCAACGCCACCAACCTGCTCGCCTTCGACGCGCACCTTACGTGGGGCGTCGAACGCGTCAAGGGTCTCGCGAAGTTCGCCGGTCAGGGCCTGTGGAACACCAAGATCTCCGGGCAGGGCTGGGTTGCGCTGACCTCCCGGGGCAAGCCGATCGTCGTCGACTGCGGCGGTGGCGAGGACGAGACCTACGTCGATCCCGACGCGCTCGTCGCCTGGTCGCCCAATCTCAAGGTGAAGGGCAAGCGCAGCTTCAAGGCGCAGTCGCTCATCGGCCGGGGCAGCGGCGAGGCCTACCAGATGGCCTTCTCCGGCCAGGGCATCGTCGTCGTCCAGCCCAGCGAGGACAGCACGGACCGCCTTCGGGTCCGGGGCTGAGGGGGAGCCAGAAACGCCATGCAGAGCCCACTTTTCGCGCACAACGACTCGCAGACCCAGGAACGCTGGAGTCTGCAGAACAAGCAGATGCTCCGGGTCACCCTGGAGGGCCATGACGACATCCTCGCCCGCAAGGGCACGATGGTCGCCTACCAGGGCCTGATGGAGTTCGACGCCGAGTACCAGAACAACCAGCAGGGACGCGCGCGTGCGTACACCGGCGAGGGCCTGGACCTCATGCGCTGCCACGGGCAGGGCACGGTCTACCTCGCCAACCTCGCCCAGCACGTCCACCTCATGGATGTGGAGCAGGACGGGCTGACCGTCGACGGCAGCTACGTGCTGGCCATGGACTCCTCACTGCACTACGACGTCATCGCCGTCGACAGTCAGTACGGCATCTCCGGCTCCGGGAAGTACCAGCTCAACATCACCGGCCGTGGCCGGGTCGCCCTGATGACCTCGGGCGCGCCCCTGATGATGCAGGTCACGCCCGACAAGTACGTCAACTGCGACGCCGACGCGATCGTCGCCTGGTCGACCGGGCTGCGGGTGCAGATGCAGGCCCAGACGCACTCCTCCGGGGTGTGGCGCCGACGCGGCAACACCGGTGAGGGCTGGGAGCTCAGCTTCATGGGCACCGGCTACGCGCTCGTCCAGCCCAGCGAGCTGCTGCCGCCGCAGAACGCGGCGATCGGCTCCGGTCTGGCCGCGCAGTACGGCATGGGGCAGCAGGGGGCACGCGGTCAGAACCAGGGCAACGTCTGGAGCTGAGCGCTCCGCTGGTGGCGCCGCGGTGGGCCCGTCGATCGGCTGCGGGCCCGTCGTGACTGGTCGCGCAATGCCCCGCTCCCCTTCGGGGTGCTGCCGAACCGTCCGGAAAACAAACGTAAGGGGCGGCCGCCTGGAGGGTCGCCCCTTACCCGTTCCGGCTCACAGCCGCGCGCGGGTCGCTTCCAGCAGCCGGACGACCGACTCGTCGGCGACCTCCGCCACCTCGGCGTACGGGAACCAGCGCAGGTCGAGCGACTCGTCGCTGATGGCCGGCACGGCCCCGGCCGGAGCGAGTGCCGCGTACTGGACGTCGAAGTGCCAGGCGCACGGCGTGAGATGCCGGTCCAGGCGCACCGGCCCGTCGGGCAGCAGGGTCAGCCCAGGGATACCCGACTCCTCGGTGCCCTCCCGGAGCGCCGCGGCCGCCAGCGTCGCGTCGACCGGCTCGCAGTGGCCGCCCATCTGCAGCCACTTGCGCAACTTCTTGTGGAGCGTGAGCAGCACCCGCCCGTGCTCGGGGTCGATCACCAGCGCGCTCGCCGTGATGTGGCCGTCCCCGCAGGCCTTCCACATGCCGTCCGGATGCGCCCAGAGATGGTCCAGGTAGGTCTGGCGCAGCTCTTCCTGGCCCTCGTACCCCTTCAGGACGAGGACCGCGTCGTCGTGCAGGCTCACTCGGTTTCGTCGCCCTTGGAGTCGTCCTCGCCGTCGTCCTTCTTCAGGTTCGGCTTCTCGCCGAGGTCGCCGCTCGCCGCCTCGCCGAGCATCTTGTCCCACTCGGAGAAGTCCATGTGCTCGCGGTGCACGAAGCCGTCCGGGTCGTCCAGGTCGGAGGCCGTGGGCAGCATGTCCGGGTGGGCCCACAGGGCGTCCCGGCCGTCGACCCCGCGCGCGTCCGTCAGCGAGGCCCACAGACGGGAGGCGTCCCGCAGGCGGCGCGGGCGCAGCTCCAGACCGATCAGCGTCGCGAACGTCTGCTCCGCGGGACCGCCCGTGGCGCGCCGGCGGCGCAGCGTCTCCCGCAGGGCGTCGGCGGACGTCAGGCGCGGCTTCGCGGCGGCGTGCACCACCGCGTCCACCCAGCCCTCGACGAGCGCCAGGGCCGTCTCCAGGCGGGCCAGGGCGGCCTTCTGCTCCGGGGTGTCCTCCGGCTGGAACATGCCCTGCTGCAGCGCGTCCTGCAACTGCTCGGGGTTCTGTGGGTCGAACTGACCGACCACGTCCTCCAGCTTGGCCGTGTCGACCTTGATCCCGCGCGCGTAGCCCTCGACCGCGCCGAACAGGTGCGAACGCAGCCACGGCACATGCGCGAACAGACGCTGGTGGGCGGCCTCGCGCAGCGCGAGGTACAGCCGCACCTCGTCCTTCGCCACGCCCAGGTCGTTGCCGAACGCCTCCATGTTCACCGGCAGCAGCGCGGCACGCCCGGCCGGGCCGAGCGGCAGACCGATGTCGGTCGAGCCGACGACCTCGCCCGCGAGCACGCCCACGGCCTGCCCGATCTGCGAGCCGAACATCGCGCCGCCCATGGAGCGCATCATGCCGATCAGCGGGCCGGCCATGGCCTGCATCTCCTCCGGCAGGACATCGCCCATGGCCGCGCCGACGCGC
The DNA here is from genome assembly GCF_044453465.1 of Streptomyces sp. NPDC051677. NCBI lineage: Bacteria > Bacillati > Actinomycetota > Actinomycetes > Kitasatosporales > Streptomycetaceae > Streptomyces > Streptomyces sp. NPDC051677. Next base: position 127,557 of record NZ_JBITCT010000011.1, on the reverse strand, counting down.
TCGGCGACCGGATCGACGAGCTCCTTCCACGCGGGCAGGGTCGCCTCGACCCACTCCGCGCGGGACCACGCCACGGCCGAGGCCGCGCCGGACGGCAGGGACGTGGCGTCGTCCAGCCACAGGTCGGCCAGGCGGACGGCCTCCTGGACCGCGGTGTGCTCGGCGGGACCGACGCTCACGTCCTTCACGCCGTCGGAGGTGCCCTGGGAGACCGTCTGGCGGGCGATCTGCTTGGCCATGTCCCAGTTCACCGGGCCGCCCTCGTAGGAGAGCATCTGGCCCAGCTGCTGGAACGCGGCCCCCAGGTCGTTGGGGTTCAGCGAGCCGAACATCGCGGCGAGCGGATTGTCGGCGCCCGGGCCGCCCGGGCTGCCGAAGCCTCCGGCACCGGGCAGCCCGCCGAAACCGAACGGGTTGGCCGGTCCCTGACCACCGCCGCTCTGCGAGTCCTTCTTCTTGCCCTCGTCGCCGTCTTCCGGCTCCTCCGGCGGAAGGCCGAATCCGAATGGGGTGTCACTCACGGGGTTCCTCGGCTGGTAAGGCCACCGGTTCTCGGCCGGCGGCGACTGCCCTGCAACACCACCCAGCGTAGACACCCCGGCTCGATCGGGCCTCGGTGCTTCGCCGACTCCTGGCCTGCGGCAGGATGGATGCCACTGGTACGTACGCGTCACTCGCGCCCGTATGCCAAGACAACCGCTGGAGACACCTGGTGAGTTCCCCAGATCCGCAGGTTCGCGCAGCGCGAAACCGCTCAGCCCCGAGCGGTGCGCGCGGGCCCGTAGTCGCCGTGACCGGTGCCGCGACCGGGGTCGGCGCGCTGCTCACCGAGCGGCTCGCCGCGTCCGAGGAGGTCAAGCAGGTCGTCGCCATCGACGAGCGGCGGGGCGAGTGCGACGCGGCACAGTGGCACATCCTCGACGTCCGCGATCCCGCGATCGCCGAAAAGCTCCGCGGGGCGGACGTCGTGGTCCACCTCGCGCTCGACCTCGACCTGGGGAGTGACGCCGCCGCCCGGACGGCCTACAACGTGCGCGGTACGCAGACCGTGCTGACGGCCGCCGCCGCGGCCGGGGTGCACCGCGTCGTGCTGTGCACCTCCGCGATGGTCTACGGAGCGCTCGAGGACAACGAGCTGCCGCTCTCGGAGGACGCGGAGCTGCGGGCGACGGCGGAGGCCACCGGCGTCGGCGACCTCCTGGAAATCGAACGGCTCGCCCGGCGTGCGCCCCGGGCGCATCCGGGGCTCAACGTGACCGTGGTGCGGCCCGCGGTGCTCGTCGGAGGCACCGACACGGCGCTGACGCGGTACTTCGAGTCGCCGCGGCTGCTGGTCGTCGCCGGGTCGCGGCCGGCCTGGCAGTTCTGCCACGTCGAGGACCTCGTGGGCGCTCTGGAGTACGCCGTCCTGGAGAAGGTCGACGGCGAACTGGCCGTGGGCTGCGACGGGTGGCTGGAGCAGGAGGAGGTCGAGGAGCTCAGCGGGATCCGGCGGATGGAGCTGCCGTCCGCGGTCGCGCTGGGCGCCGCGGCCCGGCTGCACCGGATCGGGCTGACGCCGTCTCCGGCGGGCGACCTGGCGTACACGATGTACCCCTGGGTGGTGAGCGGGAGCCGGTTGCACGACGCGGGGTGGCGGCCGCAGTGGACCAACGAGGAGGTGCTCGCGGAGCTGCTGGAGGAGGTGTCCGGGCGGCACACGGTCGTCGGGCGGCGACTGGGACGGAAGGACGCGACGGCTGCCGGCGCGGCGGGGGCGACGGTCGCGCTGCTGGGCGCGGCGGCCGTGGTGCGCCGGGCTCGGAAGGCGCGGCGTCGGTAGCGTCGGCGGGCTGATTCTGTAGGTCGTTCCAAAGCGGCACGCGCGTGTGCTGGGTGATCTGCCGTTTCGCCTGCCTTCCGGCGTGCGGCACGATGGGGGTATGGCAGCCACCAACCACCATCCCGGCGAGCAGGCAGCGCACGATCCCATCAAGCTGATCGCCGTTCGTGAGACGGCGCTCTCCCTGGACGAGGTCTTCAAGGCCGTAGGGGACGACGCGGCCGGTGGGACGGCGCTGTTCGTGGGCACCGTGCGCAACCACGACGGGGGCGCCGACGTCGACGCGCTCGGGTACTCCTGCCACCCCAGCGCCGAGGCGGAGATGCGGCGGATCGCCGAGAAGGTCGTCGCCGAGTACCCGGTGCGGGCGCTGGCCGCCGTGCACCGGATCGGGGATCTCCGCGTCGGTGATCTCGCCGTCGTCGTCGCCGTGTCGTGTCCGCACCGGGGGGAGGCCTTCGAGGCCTGCCGGAAGCTGATCGACGACCTCAAGCACGAGGTGCCCATCTGGAAGCACCAGACGTTCTCCGACGGTACTGATGAATGGGTCGGCGCGTAGCGCCGTCGTTGAGGGGTGGTGGTCGGGCGACGGGAGGGCGGGTCGGCGCGTAGCGCCGTCGTTGAGGGGTGGTGGTCGGGCGACGGGAGGGCGGGTCGGCGCCTGCTGAGCCCGCAGCGCCCCCGCGATGCCCGTCCGCTACGCCCTGCCGACCACCCGTCCGGTTGCGTAACCGGCCCCCTGCCGTGAGCGTTGTCAGTGCGGATGGTTAATCTGCTGATCAGTCAGTTGCGGTGGCACATCGGGGTTGGGAGGTCGGCATGGCTGCGCTCGCGTGGTTGCTGATTCCGCTGGTCGCCGCGATCGGCGCCGGTCTGTGGGGCAGCTGGGCCAACCGGACCCGGAAGGCCCGCAGCGACGGCCCTGAGCTGGACGGATACGCCCGCTTCCGCGCGGCCATGGAGAAGCCCCACTCGCGTGCGTGACCCGGGTGGCAGCCCTGACGGTGCGCTGACAGACGCGTCACGTACTGTCGAGGCATGCCACGCCGCACCGCGACGATGCTCGCCTCCACCCTGATGCTGATCGCGCTCCTGTGCGCGGGCGTACTCATCCCCGTGCCGTACGCGGAGATGTCCCCGGGGCCGACGGTGAACACACTGGGCGAGCACGGCGGCGAGCCGGTGCTGCAGATCGCGGGGCGCAAGACGTACGCGACCAGCGGCCACCTGAACATGACCACGGTGCGGGTCACCAGCGCCGACTACCGCATGAACCTCGTCGAGGCCGTCTACGGATGGCTCGCGCACGACAACAAGGTCGTGCCGCACGACACGCTGTACCCGGACGGCAAGACCGAGGAGCAGTCGACCCAGGAGAACGCCGAGGAGTTCAGCCAGTCCCAGGAGAGCGCCAAGGTCGCCGCCCTGAAGGAGCTGAACATCCCGGTGACGTCCTGGGTGATCGTCTCGACCGTCGTGAAGGGCTCCCCGGCGGAGGGCAGGCTGCACGCCGGTGACGTGATCAAGGCCGTGGACGGCGCCGCGGTGAAGGAACCCGGTGACGTCGCGAAGCTGGTGACCAAGCACAAGGCGGGGGAGAAGGTCGTCTTCCGGATCGTCCCGGCGAAGGAGCAGGCGGCCGCCGAGAAGGCGAACCGGGCGGCGACCAAGACCCAGGACGTCACCATCACCACCGCGACCTCCGACGACACCGGCGCAAAGCGGGCCATCGTCGGGATCTCGGCCGGGACCGACCACACCTTCCCGTTCACCATCGACATCAAGCTCGCCGACGTCGGAGGACCCAGCGCCGGTCTGATGTTCGCGCTCGGCATCTACGACAAGCTCACCCCCGGCAGCCTCACCGGCGGCAAGTTCGTCGCCGGCACCGGGACCATCGACGACGCCGGCAAGGTCGGACCGATCGGCGGCATCGAGATGAAGACGGTCGGCGCGCGCAGTCAGGGCGCCCAGTACTTCCTGACCCCCGCGGACAACTGCGCGGCCGCCGCCAAGGACACTCCCTCGGGGCTCAGGCTCGTCAAGGTGAACACCATCGACGACGCCCTCACCGCCCTGAAGGACATCCGCAGCGGCGACACCGCCGACCTGCCCAAGTGCACGACGAAGTAGGCGAAGCAGCCGAGTAGGCCGAACGACGCGCGGGTTACTCCGCGAACGTCGCCGACAGCGCCTCCGCCAGGCCCGGCACCAGGCCCGCGCCTGTGAGGACCTCCGTCGGCGCGTCCTTCTCGCGCAGGCGCAGGGCCGAGTCACGGGTGCCGTCGCGCAGGACGCCGACCGTCATCCGGACCTCCTGGCGGTCGGGGTGTTCCGCGACCCACTTGGTGAGCTTCGCGTCGCTCAGGCCCTTCGGGACCTGCGCCTCGGCGGACGGGGGCAGCATCAGACGCTCCACGGTCAGGGCGCAGCCGACGACCGCGTCGGGCCACGCGATCGTGGCGAGGAACTCGTCGAGCGGCTTGCCCGTTGGCACTTCGTCCTGCTCGATCGGGGTGAGACCGGTGGTCTCGGGCTCGTCCTGAAGGCCGAGCTGGGCGGCGAGCGACGGTTCCTGGGCTCGCAGCCGAGCGGTGTCTACGAGGGCGAAAAGGCGGGCGGGCTGGTCCCAGCCGAGGCCGGAGGCGTACTCGTCGATCTCGAGCACGGCCCGGGTGAGCGGGCTCGCCGCCATGGGAGTGTTGGACATGGTCACAATCCTCTCTCGTTCCTGGCCGGAATCGGGAACCGAGTAAACGGTGAGTAAGTTGCATAGGTGTGGGCCCGCGATCACGGGGGGCCACGAACGGTCCACGAACACGCGGGCCTGACGGATCAACTGCGACTTTCGAGGTGCGCACCTTGGCTTTCCAGATGCCGGACCGCGGCGGAGGCCCCACGGGGCCGCGGATCAGAGTGGGCCGCCCGTCCCGGCGCGTCCGGACGCTGCTCATGACACTGGGCGTCCTTGCCGTCCTCGGCATGGCGTTCACCATGTTCGCCGGGTTCTGGACGGACTGGCTCTGGTACCGCTCGGTGCACTACTCGTCGGTGTTCACGACCACGCTCTGGACCAAGATCGGGCTGTTCTTCGTCTTCGGCCTGCTGATGGCCCTTGCGGTCGGCTTCAACATCTGGCTGGCCCACCGGATGCGGCCGCCGCTGAGCGCGATGTCGGTCGAGCAGCAGAGCCTCGACCGCTATCGCATGGGCATCGCGCCGTACAAGACGTGGCTGTTGCTCGGCATCACCGCCCTGGTCGGCCTCATCGCCGGCGCCTCCGCGGCGGGTCAGTGGCGGACGTGGCTGATGTGGGTCAACGGTGTGTCCTTCGGCCAGAAGGACCCGCAGTTCCACCTCGACGTCTCCTTCTTCGCCTTCGACCTGCCCTGGTACCGGTTCCTGCTCGGCTTCGGCTTCGCCGCCACGATCCTCGCCCTGATCGCCGCCGCGCTCACCCACTACCTCTACGGCGGGCTGCGCGTCACCAGCCCGGGCGCGCGCGCCACCGCCGCGGCCACCGGACACCTGTCGGTGCTGCTGGGCATCTTCGTCACGCTGAAGGCCGTCGCGTACTGGCTCGACCGGTACGGCCTGGCGGTGAAGTCCAGCGACTTCAAGGCGACGGACAACTGGACGGGCCTGCGGTACGTCGACGCCAACGCCTATCTGCCGGCCAAGACGATCCTGTTCTGCATCGCCGTCATCTGCGCGCTGCTGTTCTTCGCCACCCTGTGGCGGCGCACCTGGCAGCTGCCCGTGATCGGCTTCGGCCTGATGGTCCTCTCGGCGATCCTCATCGGCGGGCTGTACCCGGCGATCGTCCAGAAGTTTCAGGTCCAGCCGAACGAGCAGGCCAAGGAAGCCCCGTACGTAGAGAAGAACCTCAAGGCGACGCGCGAGGCGTACGGCATCGACGGCGCGCAGGTCACCGAGTACTCGGGCACGAGCACCACCAAGGACAAGACGACGCTGCGCGACGACGTCGACGCCACGGCCAGCATCCGCGTCCTCGACCCGAACATCGTCTCCCCGACCTTCCAGCAGCTCCAGCAGATGCGGAAGTACTACGCGTTCCCGACCAACCTGGACGTGGACCGCTACAACGTGAAGGGCGCCGACGAGGACACCGTCATCGGTCTGCGTGAGCTGAACTTCGCGGGCGTCGACAAGCAGAACTGGATCAACAACCACTTCCGCTACACCCACGGTTACGGCGTGGTCGCCGCTAAGGGCACCACCTCCGACGCCGAGGGCCGCCCGGTCTTCACCGAGTCCAACCTGCCCTCCGAGGGCGAGCTCGGCACCTACGAGCAGCGGGTGTACTACGGGGAGAAGACGACCACGTACTCGATCGTCGGCGGTCCCCAGAAGGAGATCGACTACTCCGACGACGCGGGTGAGAAGACCACGAGTTACACCGGCAAGAGCGGGGTCAACCTCTCCAACCCGGTCAACCGGGCCGCGTACGCGGTGGCGTTCGGCGAGCCGCAGATCCTGTACTCCGGCGCCATCGGCGACGGTTCGCGGATCCTGTACAACCGCACGCCCAAGGAGCGCGTCGAGGCGGTCGCCCCCTGGCTGACCATCGACGGCGACGCCTACCCGGCGGTGGTGAACCACAAGATCCAGTGGATCGTCGACGCGTACACCACGACCAACGGATACCCGTACGCCTCCCGTACGACCCTCGGCGATACGACGGCCGACTCGCTGACCGCCACCAACGACAACCGCGCGGTGGTGGCCCAGCAGAACCAGGTCAACTACATCCGCAACTCGGTGAAGGCGACCGTCGACGCGTACACCGGCGAGGTCAAGCTGTACCAGTGGGACACCGAGGACCCGGTCCTGAAGACCTGGATGAAGGCGTTCCCCGGCACGGTGAAGTCCAAGTCGTCCATCTCGGCCGACCTGATGGCCCATCTCCGGTACCCGCAGGACCTGTTCAAGGTCCAGCGCGAACTGCTCAGCCGCTACCACGTGAAGGACGCGACGACGTTCCTCAGCGGCAGCGAGGTGTGGCAGGTGCCCGACGACCCGAGCAACAAGTCGGGCGACGCGGTGCCGCCGTACTACCTGAGCATGAAGATGCCCGACCAGAAGTCGCAGGCGTTCTCGCTGACGACGACGTTCACGCCCAACGGCCGGGACAACCTCAGCGCGTTCATGGCAGTCGACTCCGAGGCGGGCACGCCCGACTACGGCAAGATCAGAGTCCTGAAACTGCCGACGAGCACGACCGTCGACGGACCCAAACAGGTCCAGAGCCAGTTCAACTCCGAACAGGACATCGCCGAGTCCATCAGACTTCTGAAGGGCGGCGACTCGGACATCGAGTACGGCAACCTGCTGACGGTGCCCCTGGACGGCGGCCTGCTGTACGTGGAGCCCGTGTACGTACGCGGTGGCGGACTCAAGTACCCGCTGCTGAAGAAGGTGTTGGTGACCTACGGAGGCAACACCGCCTTCGAGGACACCCTGGACGAGGCTCTCAACAAGGTGTTCGGCGCGGAGAGCACGACCCCGCCGCCGACGGACGAGGGCACCGGCACCGGCACCACCCCACCGCCGACGTCCAGCAACCCGACGGTCCGGGAGGCGCTGGCCGACGCCCAGAAGGCCTTCCAGGCCGGCCAGGAGGCGCTGAAGAAGCCCGACTGGGACGCGTACGCCAAGGCGCAGAAGGATCTCGAGGCCGCGCTGAAGCGGGCCGAGGACGCGCAGGCGGAGGCCGACAAGGGCGCCAAGGCGAGCAGCAGCCCGAGTCCGAAGCCTTCGGCGAGCCCGAGCGGCGGGTCGGGCAGCGGCTCCGGCAGTAAGGCCAGTCCGAGTCCGAGTCCCAGCCCAAGTAGCGGCTGATCATGTTCGCCCCGCGTCGTGGTACGGTTGTGGAACACGACGCGGGGTGGAGCAGCTCGGTAGCTCGCTGGGCTCATAACCCAGAGGTCGCAGGTTCAAATCCTGTCCCCGCTACTGAAAACGAAGGCCCGGATCCGGAAACGGATCCGGGCCTTCGTGGTGTGCGAACGCATGTGCCGGGGGGAGTGATGGCCGCGCCGCTGTGGGGAGTTGGGCGATCTGTGTTTGACTTGTCTCTCTGTGGGCATGTCGACAAAACGCTGAAGTGACCTTACGGGCCGCGGTATACCAGGTGTACCCGGGTTGCAGGTGGTGCGACGATGGACGTTATGGGGGACAAGGCAACTCTGTTCGAGACAGGGCGATTTGTGCAGCCTTCCGGTGAGGAAGCGACCCCGGACGAGAGCCGGGACGAGACGGCGGACGCCGTCGAGACGGGGGAGGCCGTCGAGGAGATGCGCCTGCGGCTCGCGGCGGAAGCCGGCGACGTCGAGGCCATGAGCGTCCTCGGGGCCATGCTGCTGCGCCATGGCGACCTCGACGGAGCCGAGCCCCATCTGCGTACCGCCACCGCCGAGGGCGACCGGGCCGCCGCCAACAACCTGGGTGTCCTCCTCCACCAGCGCGGCTACCCCGACGAGGCCGCCGGCTGGTGGCGGGTCGCCGCCGTCGCCGGCTCCGCCGCGGCCGCGCACGCGCTCGGCCGCCACCGTCGTGAGTGCGGGGACGAGCCGGCCGCCGAGTACTGGCTGCGCCAGTCCGCCGAGCAGGGGCATGCGCTGGGCGCGTACGCCCTCGCCGACCTGCTGGAGCACCGCGGGGACCCCGGGGCCGAGCAGTGGATGCGGGCCGCCGCCGAGCGCGGTCACCGGGAAGCCGCCTATCGGCTGGCCCGCGCTCTTGATCACAGGGACCACGAGGAGCGCGAGGACCCCAAGGAGCACAGCGTCCGGGCCGAGGCCGAGCAGTGGTACCGCCAGGCCGCCGCGCGCGGGCACCGGCGGGCCGCGCTGCACCTCGGGACGATCCTGGAGAAGCGGGGCGAGCTGAAGGAGGCCGGGCGCTGGTATCTGACGTCCGCCAAGGACGGCGAGGCGCGGGCCGCCTGCGCGCTCGGGTTCCTGCTGCGCGACGCCGGCGACACGGAGAACGCCGCCATCTGGTGGCTGCGCGCCGCCCAGGACGGCGACGGCAACGCCGCGAACGCCCTGGGCGCGCTGCACGCCGAGCGCGGACAGACCCAGACCGCCGAACGCTGGTACCGGGCCGCGATGGACGCAGGCGACGACAACGGCGCCTACAACCTCGCCCTGCTCTGCGCCGAGCAGGGCCGCACCGCGCAGGCCGAGCAGTGGTACCGGCGCGCCGCCTACGCCGGGCACCGGGAGGCGGCCAACGCGCTCGCCATCCTGCTGCTCCAGGGCGGCGACACCGCCGGGGCCGAGCCGTGGTTCTCCAAGGCCGCGGAGGCGGGCAGCGTCGACGCCGCCTTCAACCTCGGGATCCTCTTCGCGGGGCGCGGCGAGGAGGGCGTCGCGCAGCGCTGGTACGAGCGGGCGGCGGCCGCCGGGCACACCGAGGCGGCACTGCAGGTCGGCATCGCGCGCCTGCGGGACGGGGACGAGCAGGAGGCCGAACGGCATCTGAGGTGCGCCGCCGGCGGGGGCAGCGCGGAGGCCGCGTACCGGCTGGCGGCCGTGCTCGACGCGCGGCGGCCGCCGCAGCCGGCGCACGAGCTCGGGGAGATCGTGCACGAGAAGACCGAGTGCGAGGAGTGGTACGAGCGGGCAGCGACGCAGGGACATCGGCGGGCGCAGGTACGGGTCGGCATGCTGGCCGCCGCCCGGGGCGACGTGGTGGAGGCGGCCCGGCGGTACCGGACGGCCGCGGAGGCCGGGTCGCGCAACGGCGCCTTCAACCTCGGGCTGCTGCTCGCGCGGGAAGGGAGTGAGCCCGAGGCTGCCGTGTGGTGGACGCGGGCGGCTGACGCCGGGCACGGGCGGGCGGCGTTGCGGCTCGCCCTGGTCTACGCGCGTCGCGGCGAGCTGGCGGAGGGGCAGCGGTGGGCGGACCGGGCGGTGTCGCTCGGGCCCGGGGAGGTGGCCGAGCGGGCGGCGCGGCTGCGGGACGCGCTGCGCGAAGAGCTGTCTGCGTGACGCTGCGCTGTGCGGGGGCGGCGCCTTGTGCTGAGCGGGGGTCAGGGGAACCCGGTGTTGCGGTCCCGTGCCCTCTGGTGGCTGCGCCCCCAGACCCCCGCTGTCGGCCCTGAAGGGCCTCGTCTTCACATGCCGGACGGGCTGGAAGGGTCGGTCAGCCTGTGAAAAGTAGGTGCGGGTGGGGGTCCGGCTTATTGATTTGCCTTTGGGGGCCGCCTTCACGTAACGTTGCATTCATCGACGCGGGGTGGAGCAGCTCGGTAGCTCGCTGGGCTCATAACCCAGAGGTCGCAGGTTCAAATCCTGTCCCCGCTACTGAAGGCCGAGGGCCGGAATCCGAAAGGGTTCCGGCCCTCAGTCGTGTGCATGGCCGACAGCCTCCTCGTACAGGCTCCGGTTCACCGTTCCCGACTCGGGGAGAGCGGGCGTGGAACGCCGGGTCCTTCTCCCTTGCCGATCATCGTGCCCAGCCGGCGGTCGGACATCGTGGCGTCCGCCGCCGTCTCGCCGTCCTTCAGCCGCACCCACAGGCCGCTCTTCGAGCCGGGGTCGGGGGAGAAGTTCCCCGCTGTCCAGCGGATGTCGAAGCCGGGCCGGACGCCGTTCATGACGGCCGCCTCCGGGGCCGCTACAGGGCGTCGACGTCCCCTTGGCCGGCAGCGGCAGGGCCTCGGGCGTGGGCAGCACCTTGAGGGTGACGTCCAGGCCCTCCCGTTCGAACTCGCCCTTGTCGAGCGCGACCTGCAGCGGAGCCGTGTACTCCGCGCTCAGCGTGCCCGCCGCGATGCGCAGCAGGGTGGACTTGCCGCAGCCCGAGGGCGTCACCGCGCCCTGGCCCCGGCCCAAGGTTCGGGTCGGATCACGTGCGCCGAGTTTCGGATACGGCTCTCCCACGACTCCCGGCGATATGACGGAGTTACGCCGCCGCGCAGGCCGGGCAGACGCCGCGGTACGTCACCTCGACGTCCGAGACCGTGAACCCGAAGCGTTCCGAGTCGGGGAGGTCGGCCAGCGGGTTGCCGCTCGGGTGGACGTCCTTGATCGCGCCGCACTGGGCGCACACCAGGTGGTGGTGCGGGCGGTGTGCGTTCGGGTCGTAGCGCTTGGCTCGTTTGTCGGTGGCGACCTCGAGAACCTCGCCGAGGGAGACCAGCTCGCCGAGCGTGTTGTAGACGGTCGCTCGGGAGATCTCGGGCAGGCGGGCGACGGCCCTGGCGTGCACTTCTTCGGCGGTCAGGTGGACGTGTTCGCCGTCGAGCACCTCGGCCACGACGCGCCGCTGCGCGGTCATACGCCATCCGCGCCCGCGCAGCCGCTCCAGAAGGTCACTCATGAATCCAGCCTAGCAGCCAGCCGGACCAGGTCCCGAATGGGTGTGACTTTAGAGATCATCTTGAATTGGACTGAATCCAATTCAGCTCTCGCGGATGAGTGGACGGAGGGTCGGGAGCCCGGGGTGCGCTCAGGCCGGTACCTGCTGTCGGACCGGCGCCCAGCAGCGGATGATGTCGCGGACGGAGACGATGCCGGCCGGGCCGTCGCGGTCGAGGACGATCAGATGGCGGAAGCCGCCGTGGGCCATGGCTCGGGCCGCCTCCTCCAGGGTCCAGGTCGGGGCGGCGAAGACGACGTCGTTGGTGGTGTGGGCGTGGGTGCGTTCGGTGTCCGGATCCTGACCCAGGCCGACGGAGTTGAGGATGTCCCGTTCGGTGAGGATGCCGATGCCGCCGGCGTCCGGGTCCAGGACGATGGCCGCGCCGACGCGACGGGCGGACATCAGGGCGGCGGCCTGACGGAGGGTGTGTGCGGGGCCGATGGTGAGGACCACCGTGCTCATGGCGTCGCGGACGAGCATGGGTTCGGAGTCACCTCCTACGAATCCCTGGCAGTTCGAGTCCGGCGTCGGAGACGCCCCTCGGGACTGCACAAGTTCACAAATGAGGGTGAGCTCAGAGTCGCAGGCAAAGCCCGGGTCAACAAGAGGGCGCGTGCGTCCAATTGAGGGCGCACGCGCTCATCTGTGGTTCACCGGCGTGATGTTCGTCGTGATGTTCACCGGCGTGATGTTCAGTGCCGCTCGTTGAGATAGCCCAGCAGCTCGTCGTGGAGCAGGCCGTTGGAGGCGGCCGCGTTGCCGCTGTGCGGGCCCGGTCGGCCGTCGAGGCCCGTGAAGACGCCGCCGGCCTCCGTCACGACGATCGCGGTGGCGGCCATGTCCCAGAGGGAGAGCTCGGGTTCCGCGCACAGGTCGACCGAGCCCTCGGCGACCATCATGTACGGCCAGAAGTCGCCGTACGCGCGCGTGCGCCACACCTCGCGGGTCAGGTCGAGGAAGCCGTTCAGGTGTCCGCGCTCCTCCCAGCCGGTGAGCGAGGAGTACGCGAAGGAGGCGTCGGAGAGCTTCGAGACGCGGGAGACGTGCAGGCGGCTCGCGGAGGCGAGGCTGCGGCCGCTGAAGGCGCCGTACTCCTTCGCGGCCCACCAGCGCCGGCCCAGCGCGGGCGCGGAGACGACGCCGACGACGGGCTGGAAGCCGTCCTCTCCCGCCTCCATCAGCGAGATGAGCGTGGCCCAGACGGGCACGCCCCGCACGTAGTTCTTCGTGCCGTCGATCGGGTCGATCACCCAGCGGCGGGGGCCGGTCCCCTCGATGCCGTACTCCTCGCCCAGGATCGCGTCCCGCGGACGGGCCCGCTGGAGCTGGCCGCGGATCAGTTCCTCGGCGGCCTTGTCGGCCTCGCTCACCGGCGTCATGTCCGGTTTCGTCTCGACCTTGAGGTCGAGGGCCTTGAAACGGGCCATGGTCGCGGCGTCGGCGGCGTCCGCGAGGACGTGCGCGAGACGGAGGTCGTCGAGGTAGTCCGGCATGGGACGAACCGTATCCGGCAGGGGAGGACGGGGCCACACCCGGCCGGAGTGCGGACAGGGCGCTTGTGCCCCCGCGCACCCTTGACAGTGCCCCCGTGCGCGTCAAACCTGGGCACCAAGCCGCTCGCCCCAGGGAGGCGATGATGCCTGCAGCGCGGGAATCCCTACTGGACGCCGCCTTCAAGGCGCTTGAGCAACGGCCGTGGCCCGCGGTGCGGATGGTGGACGTCGCCGCCGCGGCCGGGGTGTCCCGGCAGACGCTGTACAACGAGTTCGGGAGCAAGGAAGGCCTGGCCAGGGCCCTTGTCCGACGCGAGGCCGACGGGTACCTCGCCGGGGTCGAGCGGGCGCTGGCCGTGCACGGCGACGCCCGGGAACGGCTCACCGCGACCGCCGAGTGGACCACCTCGGCCGCCCGCGAGAACGACCTCGTGCGGGCCGTCCTCACCGGCTTCTGGAGCGAACGCCTGCCCGCGCCGACGCTCTCGGCGGTGCCGTCCTCCTCCTCGGTGCCGGCGCAGCGGCGGGCGGACGGGCCGCTGCCCTCGCCCGGCGACCTCGTGGGCGCCGTCCGCGACCGGGCCGTGGCGGTGCTCTCCGGGCCCGGCGCCGTCCGGGCCGACGCAGCCGACCTGGCCCGCTCCTGCGAACTCGCCGTCCGCCTCGCCCTGTCCTGCGTGTCCGCGCCGCCGCCGGGAGAGGACGGGGTCGCGGAACTGGTGAGGGGTGCGTTGCACCGGTAGTTCAAGGCGTAGCGCCCGGCGTCCTGGTGACCTGGTGACCTGGCGTCCTAGTGGGCGGAGCCCGACAGCTGCAGGCCGATCACCCCTATGATCACCAGGCTGATCGAGACGATCTTCAGGATCGACACCAGGTCGCCGAGGAAGATCATGCCGTAGATCGCGGTGCCCGCTGCGCCGATGCCCGTCCACACGGCATAGGCCGGGCCCACGTCGAGCTTCTTCAGGGAGAGGGTCAGCAGGCCGAAGCTGCCGAGGGCGAACGCGCAGAAGGCGATGGTCGGCCAGAGCCTGGTGAAGCCGTGGGACAGCTTGAGGCAGACGGCGAAACCGGTCTCGAGCAATCCGGCCACGACGACCAGCAGCCACGCCATGTGCTGTCCCTCCGTTGGTCCGGCCCGGTCCGGCTCGGTGCGATTATGCACTTACCGGACTCGGGCCGACGCAAACAACGCGGTGGTCAGTCGCCTTCCGTGCGCTCCCGCGTGGAGAGCAGCCGGCGCAGGGAGTACAGCCGTGCCGGGTCGGCGTGGCCCTCGGCCACCCACGCGTCCAGCGCGCAGTCCGGCTCGTCGTGACTGCACGCGCGCGGGCAGCCCTCGGTGCCCGGCTCCAGGTCGGGGAAGGCGTGGATCACCCGGGCCGGGTCGACGTGGGCGAGGCCGAAGGACCGAATGCCCGGGGTGTCGATCACCCAGTCGTCCGTGCCCGCCAGGGGCAGCGCCAGCGCCGAGGTCGTGGTGTGGCGGCCGCGGCCGGTCACCGCGTTCACATGGCCGGTCACCCGCCGACGCTCCTCCGGCACCAGCGCGTTGACCAGGGTCGTCTTGCCGACGCCGGAATGCCCGACGAACGCCGTGATCCGCCCGGCCAGCTGCTCGCGCACCCGCTCCGCCGCGTCGCCGTTGTCCAGCTCCTCACGGCTGGTGACGACGTACGGGATGTCGAGGTGGCCGTACAGCTCCAGCAGTTTGTCCGGAGACGCCAGGTCCGACTTCGTCATGACCAGGAGGGGGGTCAGACCGCCGTCGAAGGCCGCCACCAGGCAGCGGTCGATCAGACGGGGGCGGGGCTCCGGGTCGGCCAGGGCCGTGACGACGGCGAGCTGGCCGGCGTTGGCGACGACGACCCGCTCGTAGGGGTCGTCGTCGTCCGCGGTGCGGCGGAGCACCGAGGTGCGCTCCGCGATGCGGACGATGCGGGCGAGGGTGTCCTTCTTGCCGGACAGATCGCCGACCAGGGCGACCCGGTCGCCCACGACCGCGGCCTTGCGGCCGAGTTCACGGGCCTTCATCGCCAGGACGACGCGGTCCTCGACGAGGCAGGTCAGCCGGCCCCGGTCGACGGTGAGGACCATGCCCTCGACGGAGTCCTCGTGCTTGGGCCGGATGTGCGTACGAGGCCGGTTGCCCTTGCGGTTGGGGCGGCTGCGGATGTCGTCCTCGTCGGTGTGCTTGCCGTAGCGGCGCATGGTGAGAGTCCCTATACCCCGGACGCCCCGAGCATCCCGGTCCACAGGTCGGGGAAGTCCGGCAGGGTCTTCGCCGTCGTCGCCACGTTCTCGATCCGCACCCCCTCCACCGCCAGGCCGATGATCGCACCGGCCGTCGCCATGCGGTGGTCGTCGTAGGTGTGGAAGACCCCGCCGTGCAGCGGGCGCGGGCGGATGTGCAGGCCGTCGGCGGTCTCGGTGACGTCGCCGCCGAGCTCGTTGATCTCCTTGGTGAGCGCGGCCAGCCGGTCCGTCTCGTGCAGACGCAGATGGGACACGCCCCGCAGGGTGGACGGGGAGTCCGCGAGGGCGGCGACCGCCGCGATGCCCGGGGTCAGCTCGCCGACGTCGCCCAGGTCGACGTCGATGCCGTGGATCGAGCCCGAGCCGGTGAAGACCAGGCCGTAGTCGGCCAGCTCGCAGGAGCCGCCCATCTCGGTGAAGATCTCGCGCAGCCGGTCACCCGGCTGGGTGGTGCGGGCCGGCCAGTCCGGGATCAGCACCCGGCCGCCCGTCACCAGCGCCGCCGCCAGGAACGGCTGGGCGTTGGACAGGTCCGGCTCGATCGTCAGGTCCCGGCCGAGCAGGGCGCCCGGCGTGACCCGCCAGACGTTCGGCTCGCCGCCCGACTCGGGGGTGTCCACCTGGGCGCCGACCGCGCGCAGCATGTCCACGGTCATCCGGATGTGCGGCATGGAGGGCAGCGAGGAGCCGATGTGACGGACCTCGACGCCCTGGTTGAAGCGGGGGGCGGACAGCAGCAGGGCCGACACGAACTGGGACGACGAGGACGCGTCGATCTCCACCGGCCCGCCGTCCAGCGCGCCCGAGCCGTGCACGGTCAGCGGCAGCGCGCCACGGTCGTCGTCGTCGATCCGGGCGCCGAGGACGCGCAGCGCGTCGATGACGCCGTTCAGCGGGCGCTCGTAGGAGCGCGGGTCGCCGTCGAAGCGGACGGGGCCGTCGGCGAGGGCCGCCACCGGCGGCAGGAACCGCATCACCGTGCCGGCGTTGCCGACGTCCACCGTGGCCGGTCCGCGCAGCCCCGCGGGGAGGATGCGCCAGGCCTCACCGGTGCCGTCGGGGCTGCCCGCGCCGGAGGAGCTGGACGACACGGTCTCCTCGATGCCGACGCCCATCTCGCGCAGGGCGGCCGCCATCAGCAGGGTGTCGCGGGAGCGCAGGGGGCGGCGCAGCCAGCCGGGCTCGGAGGCGAGCGCGGCGAGGACGAGGGCGCGGTTGGTGACGGACTTCGACCCCGGCACGTGGACCGTCGCGTCGACGGCCTCGCTCGCGTGCGGGGCGGGCCAGAGGGCGGTGTGTGCGGGGTTCACGGGCATGCGCCCACTTTAGTCTCCGGCCGACATCCGAGTGCGGCGCCGCCGACCTCACAGGGCCAGCAGCCACCTGCCCCCGCCCATCAGCGCGCACAGACTCACCGCGTGGAAGAGGAACAGCCACAGGCCCGCCGGTACGTGGGTCAGGCGGGACAACTGGTCGGCGTCCGAGTCGCCCGCTCCGCCGCGCGAGCGCTTCGCCTGGAGTTCGAAGGCCGGGCGGACTCCGCCGAGCAGCAGGAACCACACCACCGCGTACGCGAAGGCCGCCTGCACCTGAGGGCCGGCCAGCCAGGACACCAGCAGGAACGTGCCGCCGGTGAGGAGGACCGTCAGGGCGCCGTAGGCGTTGCGGATCATCACCAGCATCACCACCAGGAGGGCCGTCGCCACCCACAGCAGGAGGGTGATGCGGCCGGCGCCGAGGAGGGCGGCGCCGCCCAGGCCGAGCAGCGGCGGAGCGGTGTAGCCGGCGGCCGCCGTGAGGATCATGCCGAGGCCGTGCGGCTTGCCGCGGCTGACGGTCAGGCCGCTGGTGTCGGAGTGCAGGCGTATTCCGGTGAGCCGGCGGCCGGTCAACAGCGCCACCAGGCCGTGGCCGCCCTCGTGGGCGATGGTGATGGCGTTGCGCGAGAGACGCCAGAGGCTGTGCGGGACGACGACCGCGAGGGCCGCGACCGCGGTGGCGATCACCACCCACAGGTCGGGGTCGGACTGGGTGCCGACGAGCCGGTCCCACAGGTCGGGCAGCGCGAGGGCGGCGGTGCTCTCCATGTTGTGCTGTGGCTCCCTCTGGTCGGATCGAAAGGGGTCGGCGCGTAGCGCCGTCGTCGGGGGGTGGTGGTCGGGTGACGGGTGGGCCTGGCAGTGTGGCACGTATGTGCGGACGGTATGCAGCGAGTCGCAGGCCCGAGGATCTCGCAGGAGTCTTTGACATCGACAAGTGGGAGCCCGAGGAGACCTTGGAGCCCGACTACAACGTGGCGCCGACCAAGGAGGTCTACGCCGTCCTCGACCGTCCGTTGAAAGACGTCGACGACAAGCGCCCGGTTCGCCAGCTGCGCAAGCTGAAGTGGGGGCTTGTGCCCTCCTGGGCGAAGACTCCCGAGGGCGGCGCCCGGATGATCAACGCGCGCGCCGAGACCGTCCACGAGAAGCCCTCCTACCGCCGTGCCTTCGCCGCCCGGCGCTGCATCCTGCCCGCCGACGGCTACTACGAGTGGGTCACGGCCAAGGACGAGCGGGAGCTGGAGGTCGAGGGGAAGAAGAAGCGGGCGCGCAAGCAGCCCTACTTCGTGCTGCCGGCCGACGGCTCGGTCTTCGCGATGGCCGGGCTGTACGAGTTCTGGCGCGACCGCACCCTGCCCGACGACCATCCGCGGTCCTGGTGGGTGACGTGCTCGGTGATCACGACCGAGGCGGAGACCTCCCCGCTCGCCGTGGCCCCCGCCGACGGGCCGCACGCCCTCGCCGACATCCACCCCCGGATGCCGCTGATGCTCACCCCGGACCGGTGGGACGCCTGGCTGGACCCGGCGCGCACCGACGTCGAGGACCTGCGCTCGCTCCTCGAACCCCCGCCGGCCGGTCTGATGCGCGCCTACCCGGTGTCCACGGCCGTCAGCAACGTCCGCAACAACGGCCCGGAGCTGCTGAAGGAGCTGGAGGGGCCGGAAGAGGGCACACTCTTCTAGCGTGACCACTGAGATCATCGGCACGGACGCGGGGGACGCCCGCATCACCTGGCGCCCCGCCGAGCAGCCCGAGCTCGTCCTCGCCGTCAGCCACGGCGCGGGCGGCGGCATCGAGGCCCGGGACCTTCAGGCCCTCGCCGCGGTGCTGCCAGGGCACGGGGTGAGCGTCGCCCTCGTGGAGCAGCCCTGGCGAGTGGCCGGCAAGAAGGTCGCCGCCGCGCCGAAGACCCTCGACGTCGGCTGGCGCGGGATCTGGCCGGCCGTCGCCCGGCCCGGCCTGCCGGTGATCTCCGGCGGTCGGTCGGCGGGCGCGCGGGTCGCCTGCCGTACCGCGACCGAGCTCGGCGCCCACGCCGTGCTCGCGCTCGGCTTTCCGCTCCACCCCCCGGGCAAGCCGGAGAAGTCCCGCGCCGACGAACTGCTCGGCGCCGGGGTCCCCACCCTCGTCGTCCAGGGCGGACACGACGCCTTCGGCAGGCCCGGGGAGTTCCCCGAGGGCGCGTACGAACTCGTCGAAGTGCCGTACGGCGATCACGGGTTCGCCGTGCCCAAGCGGGCCTCGATCACCCAGGAGCAGGCGCTGGAGGTCGTCACCGCCTCGGTCGTCGAGTGGATCGCGTCACTGGGTTAGGCCAGGCGTAAGGGCCGGGGAATGGGGAAGGGCGGCTCGCTGTTGAGGCGGACAAGAAGTGCTGAACATCCGGCACCGACGTCAGTGGGAGAGGAAGTCCGCCGCATGGGTTCGACCATCTGCCCGACCGCCAGCAGCCGCGCCGATCTGGACTGGACGGTGCTGCACGCGGCCAAGACCGCTCCTATTCGAGCGGCGGCGGGCACGGGTAGTCGTCTATCCTCCGATTCGAGTGGGATCGGTTTCGGTCCCGCCCGCGATCTTGAGGAGGTGGGTCCGGTCACCGGTACCGACGCAGGGACCGACAACGGCCAGGCGGAGCTGCCCGAGGGCCAGGGCGTGAGCGGGGACACGGGCAGGGAGTCCACCGCCGAGCGCAGTGCGCGCTTCGAGCGGGACGCGCTCGAGTTCCTCGACCAGATGTACTCGGCCGCCCTGCGCATGACGCGCAACCCGGCGGACGCCGAGGACCTGGTGCAGGAGACGTATGCGAAGGCGTACGCGTCCTTCCACCAGTTCCGTGAGGGCACCAACCTCAAGGCCTGGCTGTACCGGATCCTCACCAACACCTTCATCAACTCGTACCGCAAGAAGCAGCGCGAACCCCAGCGCTCCGCGGCCGAGGAGATCGAGGACTGGCAGCTGGCGCGCGCCGAGTCGCACATGTCCACAGGTCTGCGCTCCGCCGAGTCGCAGGCGCTGGACCACCTGCCCGACTCGGACGTGAAGGAAGCACTGCAGGCGATCCCCGAGGAGTTCCGCATCGCCGTCTATCTCGCCGATGTCGAGGGCTTTGCGTACAAGGAGATCGCGGACATCATGGGGACACCCATCGGCACGGTGATGTCCCGGCTGCACCGGGGCCGTCGTCAACTGCGCGGCATGCTCGAGGACTACGCCCGTGAGCGCGGACTGGTCCCGGTCGGCGCCGGAGAGTCGAACGAAGCGAAAGGTTCGGGCTCATGAGCTGCGGAGATCCGCACGAGACGGACTGCAGTGAGGTCCTCGACCACCTGTACGAGTATCTCGACAGCGAGATGCCTCCTCTCGACCGGGACAAGTTCCAGCACCACTTCGAGGAGTGCTCCCCCTGCCTGGAGAAGTACGGGCTGGAGGAGGCCGTGAAGAAGCTGGTCAAGCGGTGCTGCGGGCATGACGACGTGCCGAGCGACCTGCGCGCCAAGGTCATGGGCCGGCTCGACCTGATCCGCTCCGGTCAGGCCGTCCCCGAACACGACGTGACCGCCACGCCACAGGAGTCCTGACCCCAGGACTCGTGATCGCGTCGGCGTCACCCGAATGTGCTAATCCGCGGGTGATACGCCCGCGGACCCGCCCCCGGCCGTCCTAGGCTCCTGAGCCCGGACAGGCACGGCTGGGGAGGCGTCATGGAGGGGATTCCGGCGTGGGCGCGCGGTTACGTCGCCGGCGCCGCCCTCTGCGCCCTGCTCTGCACGATTCCGCCGCTGCACGCCGTGCGGACCCCTTGGTGGGCCGTCGCCCTGCTCGCCGCCCTGTACGCCGGGGGCGATCAGTTCGCCCGCCGCAGGTTCGCCGGCGCCCTCCACCCCGTGCTGCTCGCCGGGGCCTTCCTGCTCGCGCCGCCCGCGGCGGCCCTCGTACCCCTGCCCGGGGCGCTGTTCTCGCACGTCGAGCAGCGCCCCTTTCTGCTGCGCCGCCTCTGGCGGGCCGCCCAGTCCTCGCTCGCCGTGTGGGCCGCGGCCCGGGTGCACGGGGCGCTCGGCGGGCGGGACGCCGTGGCCGGCTCGGACTTCCCGTGCACACTGCTGCCGGCGGGCGCGGCCGTGCTGGTGTTCTGCGCGGCGCTCGCCCTCCTCGACGGCGGGATGCTCGCGCTCGCCGAAGGGCTGCCGCTGCGGCGGTGCTGCCGTGGGCTGTTCCTGCGCTCCCTGGCGCCCCTCACGGTGCACGGACTCGCCGGGCTGATGATGGCCGTGCTGTGGCGCAGCCCGTACGGGCCCGTCGCCGCGCTGCTCGTGCTGTTCCCGATGGCCGTGTCGTGGTGGGTGTTCGCGCAGTACCACCGGGAGCGCGCCGCGCACCAGGCGACGATCCGCGCGCTGGTGCAGGCCGTCGACATCAAGGACGGCTACACGCGCGGGCACAGCGAACGCGTCGGACAGGCCTCGATGATGATCGGGCGAGAACTGGGCATGGCCGACAGCCGGATCGAGATGCTCCGCTTCGCCGGGATCCTGCACGACGTCGGCAAACTCGGCGTCCCCACCCGGCTGTTGCGCAAGGACGGGCCGCTGACGCCCCAGGAGCGGCGGGTGATCGAGCTGCACCCCGAGTACGGGCACGAGATCACCCGGGGCATCTCCTTCCTCGGCGAGGCCCGCTCGGCGATCCTCCACCATCACGAACGCATCGACGGCAGCGGCTACCCGTACGGCCTGGTGGGCGCTCAGATCCCGGAGTCCGCGCGCGTGGTCGCCGTCGCGGACGCCTTCGACGCGATGACGTCGACCCGGTCGTACAGCAGGGCCCGGCCGGTGGAGGTGGCGCTGGAGGAGCTGCGGCGGTGCGCGGGCACCCAGTTCGACCCCCGGATGGTCACGGCGCTGACCCGGGTCGTCGGGCGCGACGGCTGGCGTCCGGCCGTGACCGCCGAGGAGACCCGGCCCGTGGCGCCCTCGCCCGCCCCGGCGCCCGACGACCGGTCCGAGGCACGCCGATGACCTTCTGCCGCTCGCTCGTCGCCCTCTACACCGCCGCCGCCCTCCTCGTCGCCGTCTCCCTCCTCGTCACGTTCACGACCTGCGTCGAGGAACGCGTCGTCGCGCTCGCCTTCGGGATCCTCGTCGCCACGGGCGAGCTGATCCGGTGGAGCGGGCCCGGGCTGCGCGAGGCCGCACCGCTGGGCGCCGCCGGGTCGCTGGCCTACGCGCTGGTCGGGGAGCACGCCGGGCACCCCACCCACCACGGGGTCGCGCAGGTCGTGTCGGTCGTGGTCGCCGCCTCCCTGCTGGGCAGCGTGCCGCACCTGGCCCGCGGGCAGGGTCCCGTCCTCGACCATCTGGTCCGGCGGGTCCTGGCCGTCGGGTTCGCCGCCGTCTGCTTCCAGCCCCTCTACAACCGCGGGGTCTTCGACGGCTGGAGCGGCCCCGCCTACGCGCTGCTGCTGCTCGCGCTGCTCGTCCTGACCGTCCTGTGCGACGCCGTGGTCGCCGCGGTGCTCGCCCACTCCCGCACCGGCTGGCCGTTCGCCCCGCTGCTGCGCGACGAGCTGCGGGCCGTGCCCGGGATCGGGTCGGCGGTGTGCGCGACGGGCGCGGTGATGGCGCTCGCGGTGGCCGTCGTGGGGCTGTGGGCGCTGCCCGTGTTCTCCGTGCCGCTGCTGCTCACCCAGCTGTCTCTGCGCCGGTACGCGGCCGTGCGGGCCACCTATCGGCAGACCATCGCCTCCCTGGCCCGCGCCACCGAGATCGCCGGGTACACCCCGGCCGGGCACGCCCGCCGGGTCGCCGCCCTCAGCCAGGCCGTGGGCCACGACCTCGGGCTGCCGGAGGCCGAGCGGACCGTCCTGGAGTACGCGGCGCTCATGCACGACATCGGCCAGCTCAGCCTCGTCGACCCGGTCCCGGCCGGGGCCACGGCCGGCCTGCCCGCGGCCGAGCAACGGCGGATCGCGCTGCTCGGCGGGGCCGTCGTCCGGCAGACCGGGGCGGGCGCCCAGGTCGCGGCGGTCGTCGAGCGGCAGGCCGACCCCTACCCGGAGCAACCGGTGGCCGCGCGCATAGTCAGGGTGGTGAACGCGTACGACGAGAAGGTGCTGGGTACCGGTCCCGGCGGGCCCCTGGCCGCCCTGGAGGAGCTGCGCCTGGGCACCGGCGGGGAGTATGCGCCGGACGTGGTGGAGGCGCTGGCCAGAGTGCTGTCGAGGAGCTGTCTGACCTTGCCTGAGGGTGGGTAACCCATGGGTAATGAGCGGCCCTCCGGCCACACGTGGTTGGATGCGAGGGAGAGAGTGTCCGGGGGCACTGGCCAGCCCACAGAACGGAACTGGCAGGCGGGAATCGTGAGGATCTTCGGCAAGGGACGGCACCGGCCCTCCGCCTCCTGGCGGCAGGCCACAGACCGCGCGTTCACGCTGATCGGCGACGGGCGGTACGAGGACGCGGGCGCGCTGCTGACACGTGCCGCCGACCTGGAACCCTGGCTGTCCGAGTCCTGGTTCAACCTCGCCCTGCTGCACAAGTTCCGGCACGACTGGGAGCAGGCCCGCACCGCCGGTCTGCGCGCCGTCGCGCTGCTCGACCGCGAGGCCGGAGCGCCCGACTGGTGGAACGTCGGCATCGCCGCGACCGCCCTGCAGGACTGGCCGCTGGCCCGCCGCGCCTGGCAGGCCTACGGGCTGCACGTGCCCGGCGACGCCACCGGCGCGGGCGAGCCCGTCGGCATGGAGCTGGGCAGCGCGGCCGTGCGGCTGTCGCCCGAGGGCGAGGCCGAGGTGGTGTGGGGGCGGCGGCTGGACCCCGCCCGCATGGAGGTGCTGTCGATCCCGCTGCCGTCCTCCGGGCGGCGCTGGGGCGAGGTCGTGCTGCATGACGGCGTCCCCCACGGGGAGCGGACCACGTCCGCCGGGCACTCCTACCCGGTCTTCGACGAGATCGAGCTGTGGGCGCCGTCGCCCGTGCCGACCTGGGTGGTCCTCCTGGAGGCGGCCAGCGAGGCGGACCGGGACGCGCTGGAGCAGCTGGCCGCCGACGCGGGGTTCGCGGCGGAGGACTGGTCGTCGTCGGTGCGGCTGCTGTGCCGGATGTGCTCGGAGTCGCGGATGCCGTCGGACGAGGGGGACGGCGAGCATCTGGACCCGCACGATCACAGTGAGCCCGGGCACCCGGGCCCGCTCGGTCACCGGACCGACGGGCAGCTGTGGATGCCGGAGCGGGAGTGCGGGGTGGCTGCGCCGGCTTCGCTGGTGAGGGGGTTGTTGGACGGGTGGGTTGCGGACAGTCCTGATTCTCGGGACTGGCGGGATCTGGAAGAGGTCTGTTAGGGCCGTCTTGTCGCTGCGGGTTCGTTGTGGCTGGTCGCGCCCACGCGGCGGAGCCGCACGTCAGACGCCGCCCCGCGCCCCTTACGGGCGGGATCCCCCGTACCCTGTATCGGCAACAGAACCCCGTTACATTCAGGAAGGCATCGTCGGTCATGGCGCAGCAGGACACCGATCAGCAGCACGCGGGCGTGCTCCCCGTGGACGACGAGGGCTTCGTCATCGACACCGAGGAGACGGGGGAGCGCGAGCTGGCCTGGCGTGAGGCCGGTACCTCGCGGCCGATCACCGTCGTCGGGAACCCGGTGCTGCACAAGGAGTGCAAGGACGTCACCGAGTTCGGCGAGGAGCTGCGGCAGCTGGTCGCGGACATGTTCGCCTCGCAGCACACCGCCGAGGGCGTGGGCCTGGCCGCCAACCAGATCGGCGTCGACCTGAAGGTCTTCGTCTACGACTGCCCCGACGACGAGGGCGCCCGGCACACCGGCGTCGTCTGCAACCCCAAGCTCGTCGAACTCCCCGCGGACCGGCGCCGGCTGGACGACAGCAACGAGGGCTGCCTCTCGGTGCCGACCGCGTACGCGCCGCTCGCCCGCCCCGACTACGCAGAGGTGACCGGGCAGGACGAGCAGGGCAACCCGATCAAGGTGCGCGGCACGGGGTACTTCGCCCGGTGTCTGCAGCACGAGACCGACCACCTGTACGGGTACCTCTACATCGACCGGCTGTCCAAGCGCGAACGCAAGGACGCCCTGCGGCAGATGGCCGAGAACGAGCCCCGCTACCCCGTGGTCGCCAACGACTGAGGGCCGCGGAACGTGCGCCGGTAGGCGTTGGGGGTGGTCCCCAGCGCCTGCACGAACTGGTGGCGCAGGGCGCCTGCCGTGCCGAAGCCGGCCCGCCAGGCGATCGCGTCCATCGTCTCGTCCGTTGCCTCCAGCAACTGCTGGGCCAGCAGCACCCGTTGACGCAGCAGCCAGCGGTAGGGCGTGGTGCCCGTCTCCTGCTGGAAACGGCGGGCGAAGGTGCGCGGGGACATGTGGGCGCGTTCGGCGAGCTGCTCGACGGTGACCTCCTGGTCGAGGTGCTGCTCCATCCACGTGAGCACGTCGCCGACGGTGTCGCACCGCGAGCGGGGAAGCGGCCGTTCGATGTACTGGGCCTGGCCGCCGTCCCGGTGCGGCGGCACCACCATCCGCCGGGCGATCCGGTTGGCGACCTCGGGTCCCTGTTCCTTGCGGACCAGGTGCAGACAGGCGTCGATGCCGGCGGCCGTGCCGGCCGAGGTGATCACCGGGTCCTCGTCGACGTAGAGCACGTCCGGCTCGACGGCGGTGTGCGGGTACCGCCGGGCCAGCTGCTCGGCGTGCCGCCAGTGCACCGCGCACCGGCGCCCGTCCAGCAGTCCGGCCGCGCCCAGCACGAACACCCCGGAGCAGACGCTGAGCACGCGCGTCCCCCGGTCCGCGGCCCGGCGCAGCGCGTCGAGCAGCTCCGGCGGGAAGTCCCGCTTGCCGTACGTCTCCCCGGCGGGGACGGCGATCAGGTCGGCGCTCTCCAGCCGTTCCAGCCCGTGCTCCGTGGTCATGGTGAAGCCCGCGTGGGTGGTCAACGTCGGCCCCTCCGCCGAGGCGACGGCGAAGTCGTAGACCGGCAGCCCTTCGTCACTGCGGTCAATCCCGAAGACCTCGCAGACGACGCCCAGTTCGAAGGGGTGCACACCGTGCAGGAGGATCGCGACCACGTTCTTCAGCATGCCGCCAGTGTGCCGCAGGAGTGGCAGTAATTTGAAGGTGTACGGCAGTCCTGCCACTGTCAGGAGTGTCCGGCGCGGACGACGATTACCTCATGAACGAACTCACCGGATACCTGACCGTCCTGGCCCTCTTCCTCCTCCTCACGGCTCCGGCGCTCGTGGGACTGCGCCACGAGCGCCGGATCGACCGTCAGCTGAAGGCCGCGAAGACCCCTCGGCCGCAGCCTCAGAAGTCCTCGTCCAGGTCGACGGTGCCCTCCACCGCGACCTGGTACGCCGACGGGCGGCGCTCGAAGAAGTTGGTCAGCTCCTGAACCCCCTGTAGCTCCATGAAGGAGAACGGGTTCTCCGAGCCGTACACCGGGGCGAAGCCGAGCCGCTGCAGGCGCTGGTCGGCGACGCACTCCAGGTACTGCCGCATCGAGTCGGTGTTCATGCCCGGCAGGCCGTCACCGCAGAGGTCGCGCGCGAACTGCAGCTCGGCCTCGACGGCCTCCCGGAGCATGTCGGTGACCTGCTCCTGCAGCTGGTCGTCGAAGAGCTCCGGCTCCTCCTTGCGGACCGTGTCGACGACGTCGAAGGCGAAGCTCATGTGCATCGTCTCGTCGCGGAACACCCAGTTGGTGCCGGTGGCCAGGCCGTGCAGCAGACCCCGGCTGCGGAACCAGTACACGTACGCGAAGGCGCCGTAGAAGAACAGGCCCTCGATGCACGCGGCGAAGCAGATCAGGTTGAGGAGGAAGCGGCGGCGGTCGGCCTGGGTCTCCAGGCGGTCCAGCTTCTCGACCTCGTTGATCCACCTGAAGCAGAACTCGGCCTTCTCGCGGATGGAGGGGATGTTCTCCACGGCGTCGAAGGCGGCCGCGCGGTCCGCCGGGTCGGGGAGATAGGTGTCCAGGAGCGTCAGATAGAACTGGACGTGCACAGCCTCCTCGAACAGCTGCCGTGACAGGTACAGCCGCGCCTCGGGGGAGTTGATGTGCTTGTACAGCGTCAGCACCAGGTTGTTCGCCACGATCGAGTCGCCCGTCGCGAAGAACGCGACCAGCCGGCCGATCATGTGCTGCTCGCCCTCGGACAGCTTCGCCAGATCGGCGACGTCCGAGTGGAGGTCGACCTCCTCCACGGTCCAGGTGTTCTTGATGGCGTCCCGGTAGCGCTCGTAGAAGTCCGGGTAGCGCATGGGACGCAGAGTCAGCTCGAAGCCCGGGTCGAGCAGGTTGGTGTTACGAATCATTTCTGTCGGCGCGAAGCGCCGTCCTCCAGGGGTGGTGGTCGGGTGGCGGGCGGGAATTACTGGCAGGCCTCGCAGGACTCGGGGTTTTCCAGGGAGCAGGCGACGGCGTCTTCGGGCGCCGGCTGCTGAACGGGGACGGTGGCCTGGGCGGCGCGGGCGATGCGGGTCGCCGGGCGCGAGCGCAGGTAGTACGTGGTCTTCAGGCCCGACTTCCAGGCGTACGCGTACATCGAGGAGAGCTTGCCGATGGTCGGCGTCTCCAGGAACAGGTTCAGGGACTGCGCCTGGTCCAGGTACGGGGTGCGGGCGGCGGCCATGTCGATCAGGCCGCGCTGCGGGATCTCCCACGCCGTGCGGTACAGGGCGCGGACCTCGGCCGGGATCCAGGCGAAGTCCTGCACCGAGCCGTTGGCGTCGCGCAGCGCCTCACGGGTGCGGGCGTCCCAGACGCCGAGCTCCTTGAGGTCGTTCACCAGGTACGAGTTGACCTGGAGGAACTCGCCGGACAGCGTCTCGCGCTTGAACAGGTTGGACACCTGCGGCTCGATGCACTCGTACACGCCCGCGATGGAGGCGATGGTGGCGGTGGGCGCGATCGCGAGCAGCAGCGAGTTGCGCAGGCCGGTCGCCGCGATCCGCTCGCGCAGCGCCGCCCAGCGCTCCGGCCAGGTGAACTCGACGCCGTAGTGGTCGGGGTGCAGCACGCCCCGGGCGGTCCGGGTCTTCTCCCAGGCCGGCAGCGGGCCGCCGCGCTCGGCGAGATCGGCGGAGGCCTCGTACGCGGCGAGCATGATGCGCTCGGCGATCCGCGTCGACAGCGCCTTCGCCTCGGCCGAGTCGAAGGGCAGCCGCAGCTTGAAGAAGACGTCCTGCAGACCCATCGCGCCGAGGCCGACCGGCCGCCAGCGGGCGTTGGAGCGGCCCGCCTGCTCGGTCGGGTAGAAGTTGATGTCGACGACCCGGTCGAGGAAGGTGACGGCGGTGCGGACGGTCTCGTCCAGCCGCTCCCAGTCGAGGTCGCCGGCCGTCGCGTCGACGAACGCGCCGAGGTTCACCGAGCCCAGGTTGCACACGGCCGTCTCGCCGTCGTCCGTGACCTCCAGGATCTCCGTGCACAGGTTGGAGGAGTGCACGACGTGACCCGGCTCGGCCGTCTGGTTGGCGGTGCGGTTGGCGGCGTCCTTGAAGGTCATCCAGCCGTTGCCGGTCTGCGCGAGGGTGCGCATCATGCGGCCGTACAGGTCACGGGCCGGGATGGTCTTCTTCGCCAGCCCCTTCGCCTCGGCCGACCGGTACGCCGCGTCGAACTCGTCGCCCCACAGGTCGACCAGCTCGGGCACGTCGGAGGGGGAGAACAGCGACCAGTCGGCGTCGGCGTTGACCCGGCGCATGAACTCGTCCGGGATCCAGTGCGCGAGGTTCAGGTTGTGCGTACGGCGGGCGTCCTCACCGGTGTTGTCCCGCAGCTCCAGGAACTCCTCGATGTCGGAGTGCCAGGTCTCCAGGTAGACCGCGGCCGCGCCCTTGCGCCGGCCGCCCTGGTTCACGGCGGCGACGGAGGCGTCCAGGGTCTTCAGGAACGGGACGATGCCGTTGGAGTGCCCGTTGGTCCCGCGGATCAGGGAACCGCGCGAGCGGATCCGGCTGTACGACAGCCCGATGCCGCCGGCGTGCTTCGACAGCCGGGCCACCTGGTGGTAGCGGTCGTAGATGGAGTCCAGCTCGTCGATCGGGGAGTCGAGGAGGTAGCAGGACGACATCTGGGGGTGGCGCGTACCGGAGTTGAAGAGGGTGGGGGAGGACGGCAGGTAGTCGAGCCGGCTCATCAGCCGGTAGAGCGCGGCGACCTCGTCCAGGGAGCGGACGCCCGCTGCTGAATCGAGCCCAGTGTCCTCGGCGAGGCCGGAGGCGACGCGCAGCAGGAAGTGCTGGGGCGTCTCGACGACCTTGCGGGTGATCGGGTGCCGCAGCAGGTAGCGGCTGTGCAGGGTGCGCAGTCCGAAGTAGCCGAAACGGTCGTCGGCGTCGGTGTCGACCAGCGCGTCGAGGCGGGCGGCGTGGACGCGCACGAACTCGGCGGTGCGGTCCGCGATCAGGCCCTCGCGGTGGCCGACGGCGACCGACGTGGTGAACGACGTGACGCCCTGCGAGGCGGCCTCCGCGGCGATGCCGATCGTCAGCAGCCGGGCGGCCAGCTTCGAGTAGGCGGGGTCCTCGGAGATCAGGCCGGCGGCCGCCTCCGTGGCCAGCTCGCGCAGCTCCGCAGTGATCTCGGAGGCAGCCCGTGCAGACCGGCCGCGCAGGGCCGCGGCGGCGACCCGGCCGGGGTCGGCGTCGGGCAGGTCGGCGGTCAGCTCGGTCAGGGTACGC
The DNA here is from genome assembly GCF_044453465.1 of Streptomyces sp. NPDC051677. NCBI lineage: Bacteria > Bacillati > Actinomycetota > Actinomycetes > Kitasatosporales > Streptomycetaceae > Streptomyces > Streptomyces sp. NPDC051677. Next base: position 98,572 of record NZ_JBITCT010000011.1, on the reverse strand, counting down.
AGCAACGCGGTACCGGGACCGTCGGTCTCCAGCTCGGTGACTGAAGCCGGTTCGGCTGGCGCGATGGTCACGTGAGGCTCTCCCTCGCTCGGCGGTGGGCCTGGCGGAGGGCAGGGGGCAGCACACGAGCGCACGGGGCGTCGCGTCCACCGGCCCACTCCACGAGGCCCGGACGTCAGGGCGCCCGGACCTGATGGGCCGGGCACGCTGTCGGCAGGTCCTCGGACTGACGCTCGTGCGCGGCTGCTTTGAATACAGATGCGCACAAGTACACCGTTGCGGGACAGTTCCGGATTCGCACCGGATTCCCCTGCGGCGACAGCGAGCACGAGCATACATCTTGTGCTCGCCTGTCACGCCACCCCCAGATGTTGTGTCGGGGTGGTTTCAGCAAGATTCTTCCGAGGAACCGCAGACGTTCATGCCTGGGAGGAATCGCATCGTGTGGTGGCGATTCGGAGCGTTGCAGGGTCCGGGAGTTCGGGCGCGGAGCGCCCGGTGGGCTGTCCGGCGGAGTCGGGGGTAGGGAGGGGGGCAGTGTCGAACGTGTGGTCGGTGGGTCGCTGATTGGTGGGACGGGTGTGCGGAAGTCGGCTGTTCGTGCGGGATGGCTGTGTAGGTTCGGGTGTCATGAAGCTGGTGGTGCAGGTCAAGCTGTTGCCGACGCCCGTGCAGGCGGCGGCGCTTGAGGCGACCTTGCACGCCTGCAACGAGGCGGCGACCTGGGCGTCCGAGGTTGCCTTCGGCAGGGATGTGAAGCGGAACTTCGCGCTGCGCGAGCACACCTACACCGAGATCAGGCAGCGGTGGGGACTGGGCGCGCAGGCCGCCCAGCACGTCGTCAAGAAGACGTGTGACGCCTATACCGCCCTCAAGGCGAACCTGAAGGCCGGGAACCTGGGCAAGCCGTGGTCGAAGCGGTACCGGCGGGCCGCCGAGAAGCCGGTCGTCTTCCGTCCCGAGGGCGCGCAGCCCTACGACGACCGGATGCTGTCCTGGCAGATCGCTGAGCGGACCGTCTCCATCTGGACCCTGTCGGGGCGGGTGAAGGGGGTGGCGTTCACCGCCTCCCCGCAGCAGCTGGCCCGCCTGGCCCTGTACCGCAAGGGCGAGTCCGACCTCCTGTACCGCGACGGCATGTGGTTCCTGAACGCCACCTGCGAACTCCCCGAGGCCGAGCCGAACGCAGATCCGGACGGGTTCCTGGGTATCGATCTGGGGATCGTGAACATCGCGACCACCTCGGACGACCAGATCATGGCCGGGCGCGCCCTGAACCGTGGACGGCTGCGTGAACGCACCCTGCGCAGCAAGCTGCAGAAGAAGAACACCCCGTCCGCCAAACGCCGGTTGAAGAAGCGGCGGCGCAAGGAAGCGCGGCGGGCGAAGGACGTCAACCACAAGATCGCGAAACATGTGGTGGCCGAGGCAGAACGCACCGGTCGTGGAATCGCCCTCGAAGAATTGACGGGCATTCGCGAACGGGTACGGCTTCGCAAGCCCCAACGGGCCACCCACTCCAGCTGGTCCTTCGCCCAGCTGGGGGCGTTCATCGCGTACAAGGCCAAGAAGGCCGGGGTGCCGGTGGTGTACGTCGATGCGGCGTACACCTCCCGCACCTGCGCCGAGTGCGGCCACATCGACAGGGCGAACCGGGTTTCCCAGGCGTGGTTCGCGTGCCGGTCCTGCGGATTCGTTGATCACGCAGACCGGAACGGCTCCCGCAACATCCGCGCTCGCGCGGAAGAGTTGTGGCGACGCGGGGCGCAGTCAATCGCCCCAGACCCGCCCCCGACACCCGAGGGCGGGACCGGACGCAAGCGCAGCGCCACAGCCAGTGGTGCCCGCTGTGCAAGCCCGGGACTTCAGTCCCGGGTCGTTGACAGCGTCAACTTGTAGGTGAGGAGAGTGAGGTCGCTCAGCTCCGGGATGGGGCTCCAGTCCCGCTCGGGCGTACGGACGAAGCCGAGACGTTCGTAGATGCGGTGGGCGGCGTGCATGGCGCCCTGGGTCGACAGGACGACGGTGGTGCAGCCCTCCACGGCTCGCGCGCGCTCGATGCAGCCCCGCACCAGAGCCTCGCCCGTACCCCGGCCACGGGCGGCGCGGTCGACCGCGAGCATCCGTATCTCGGCCTCGCCAGGGCCCGCGATGTCCGTCATGAGGTTGCCCGGGCCCGGGACGAAGGTGACTCCGCCGAGGAGGACGCCGCCCTCGACGGCCACCAGGACCTCGGCGGCCGACGCCCGCTCCGCGACGTTCCTGAGCTTGTGGAGGTACGGGTCGCTCTCCCCGAAGTCGAGGAGTCCGTCGTCCAGATAGGCGCGGGCGGTCAGCTCGCCGAGCGCCTCGAACTCGCCGCTCTCCACCCGCCGTATCACGATGTCCATGGGCCCGAGTCTGCCGGACGCCCGCGCCCGGGGGCTTATGGCCACAGTCTGTGGATTCCGCCCTTGGCGGGCTGGAACAGACTCGATCCGCGCGCCCGACGTCTCGCCGCCGACGTAGGCACGTCCACCCCGCCCGCGCCGGGCTCGACCTGTCTGCCCCACCGCAAGTTCCAGCTCTGCCCTTGACCTCGCCGGGGCTCGGCGCCCGGCTCGCGGATCTCTCCCCGGGGCGCCGAGCCCCGGGGAGAGATCCACGAGCCGTTCTGCCGGCAGCAACGGGCCCTGCTGACCTAGGCGCGTACTAGTGGGCGCTGCCCGCCGTCGCCGGAGGCAGCTCGACCTGGACCCCCGCGTCCCCCGCGTCCCCCGCGTAGTCCTCCGGACTTGTCTCGTCGACGCCCTCCGGGGCCTTGGCCGCCTTCAGGACGAAGGTGAGGACCACGGTGACGACGACGTTGAGGACGAACGCCGTCAGGCCGATGTAGCCGATCTCGCCGATGCCCGGGATCTCCTTGGCCGAGCCGCCGAAGTGCTTCTGGGTCGGGGAGGCGACGCCGTACGCGGCGAAGGTGCCGTAGACCATGCCGACCGCCCAGCCGGCGAGCAGCGCCCAGCGGTGGAACCAGCGGGTGAAGAGGCCGCCGACCAGGGCCGGGAAGGTCTGCAGGATCCAGATGCCGCCCAGCAGCTGGAAGTTGATGGCGACCGTCTTGTCCATGGTGAGGACGAACACCAGGGCTCCCACCTTCACCAGCAGCGAGACCAGCTTGGAGACCTTCGTCTCCTGCGCGGGCGTCGCGTCCGGCTTGATGAAGTCCTTGTAGATGTTGCGGGTGAAGAGATTCGCGGCCGCGATCGACATGATGGCCGCCGGCACGAGCGCGCCGATGCCGATCGCCGCGAACGCCACCCCCGCGAACCAGTCCGGGAACATGTCCTCGAACAGCTGCGGGATCGCCAGCTGCCCGTTGGTGACCTTGACGCCGGCTGCGATCGCCATGAAGCCCAGCAGCGCCAGCAGGCCCAGCATCAGGGAGTACAGCGGAAGGATCGTGGTGTTGCGGCGGATCACGTTCCGGCTGCGCGAGGACAGCGTCGCGGTGATCGAGTGGGGGTACATGAACAGCGCCAGAGCCGAGCCCAACGCCAGCGTCGCGTACGTCCACTGGCCCGGTTCCGCGGGGGCCAGCGCGCCGCGCGGCTTGCCCGTGGCCGGGTTGGTCTGGCTGAACGCCTCGCCCGCCTTGGCGAAGATGTCGTCGAAGCCGCCCAGCTTGATCGGGATGTAGATGATCGCCACCGCGATGACGATGTAGATCAGCGTGTCCTTCACGAACGCGATCAGCGCGGGGGCCCGAAGACCGGACGAGTAGGTGTACGCCGCCAGCACGCCGAACGCGATCAGCAGCGGCAGGTCCTTCACGAACCAGTTGGTGTCCTCGCCGCCGCCGACGCCCATCACGTCGAGCACGGCCTGGATGCCGACCAGTTGGAGCGCGATGTACGGCATCGTCGCCAGGATGCCGGTGACGGCGACCGCCAGCGACAGGCCCTTCGAGCCCCAGCGCCCCCGCACGAAGTCCGAGGTCGTGACATAGCCGTGCTTGTGCGAGACCGACCACAGGCGGGGCAGGAAGGTGAAGATCAGCGGATAGACGAGGATCGTGTAGGGCACGGCGAAGAAGCCGGCCGCGCCCGCCGCGTAGATCGCCGCGGGCACGGCGACGAACGTGTACGCCGTGTACAGGTCGCCGCCGAGCAGGAACCAGGTGACCCAGGTGCCGAACGACCGGCCGCCCAGGCCCCACTCGTCGAGGCTGTGCTCGTTCTCGGCCTTGCGCCAGCGCGCGGCCAGGAAGCCCATGGCCGTGACGGCCAGGAAGAAGAAGATGAAGACGGCGAGTGCCACGCCGTTCACGCCGTCGTTCACTTCGACGCACCCCCGCCCTGGGTCTTGCGGCCGCGCTGGTCCCGCTGCCACAGCTTGTACGCGATCATCGTGAGCGCCGTGGAGATCAGCACCCAGAGCATCTGGTACCAGTAGAAGAAGGGGATCCCTATGAACGCCGGATCCACCTTCGCGTACGACCCCACCCACAGCATCGCCACGAAGGGCGCGATCAGACAGAGGGCGATGACGACGCGCACAGGCGTCACCACCGGCTCCCTCGTTTCTTCGTCGGACATCGGCGGCTCCGTCCCCTCACTCTGATCGCCTTGATCACAGATGTAATGCGCAGGCAATGTAAGTGACGGATAAGCCCAGCGGAAGACCCTCCACAGAGCCTCTACTCCGGAGCCCGTGCCGGACCCGCTACTCGGCAGGCCGCTTCAGCCGTGCCACGAACTTGTACCGGTCGCCGCGGTAGACCGACCGCACCCACTCCACCGGCTGCCCCTCCTTGTCCAGCGAGTGGCGGGAGAGCATCAGCATCGGCAGACCCACGTCGGTGCCGAGGAGGCCCGCCTCGCGCGGAGTGGCCAGGGAGGTCTCGATGGTCTCCTCGGCCTCGGCGAGATGGACGCCGTAGACCTCGGCCAACGCCGTGTAGAGGGACGTGTACTTGACCAGCGACCGGCGCAGCGCCGGGAAGCGCTTCGCGCTCAGGTGGGTCGTCTCGATCGCCATCGGCTCGCCGTTGGCCATGCGCAGCCGCTCGATGCGCAGCACGCGCCCGCCGGCCGTGATGTCGAGCAGGCCGGCGAGACGGTCGTCGGCGGTGATGTACCCGACGTCCAGGAGCTGCGAGGTCGGTTCGAGACCCTGCGCGCGCATGTCCTCGGTGTACGAGGTGAGCTGGAGCGCCTGGGACACCTTCGGCTTGGCGACGAAGGTGCCCTTGCCCTGGATGCGTTCGAGCCGGCCCTCGACGACGAGTTCCTGCAGGGCCTGGCGGACGGTCGTGCGCGAGGTGTCGAACTCGGCCGCCAGGGTGCGCTCCGGCGGGACCGGGGTGCCCGGGGACTGTGTCTCCGTGATGTCGAGCAGGTGCTTCTTCAGGCGGTAGTACTTGGGCACGCGCGCGGTACGGACGGTCGCCCCACCCTCGTTCTCCGCACTGCTGACGTCGGTGCTCATGGCCTGCCTTCCCGGCTACGGATGGGGTCACATCGTGGCACGGACGCGGCGATGCTGCCGCGCCGTTCCGTGATCCCCTCTGTATACCGCCGCAACCTTGGCTGGTCTAGTCCACCAGGGCAAATGGTCTACCGGCCCGGCACCCTTCGGGATCCATCTTTTCGACAGTTTCTTACTTAAAGGTTCCTGCATATGTAGGTCCCATAACGGCTGGTCGGAGGGGGTTCGACCACCATTGACAGACCTATTGGCCTGAGCCAAGCTCTGCGCACTGGTCTACACCATTGGTCCAGGTCCAGGTTGGGTTCAGGTCCCGACCCGTGGGCGGGGGGTGTGGCATCCCTGAGGAGGATGGCGTGAAGCGCAAGCTGATAGCCGCGATCGGTATCGCGGGCATGGTGGTCTCCCTCGCGGCGTGCGGGGACGACAGCGGGAGCGGGGACTCGAAGGGCGCCGACGCCAAGGAGCTGACCGTCTGGCTCACCGTCGACGCGCAGAACAACTGGCCCGACCTGGTGAAGGCCGCCGACGCGGCGGTGCAGAAGGCGCACCCGGGCGTCAAGATCAATCACGAGTACTACGGCTGGCCGGACAAGAACGCCAAGCTCGACGCGGTCCTCGCCACCGACAAGGCCCCCGACGTCGTCGAGATGGGCAACACCGAGATGCTCGGCTACATGGTCAAGGGCGCCTTCGCCCCCCTGGACACCGCCAAGTTCGACAACTCCTCCGCCTGGCTCGACGGCCTCAAGGCCTCCGTGACGTACGACGGCAAGACCTACGGCGTTCCGTACTACGCCGGCGGTCGCGTCGGGAACTGGCGCAAGGACCTCTTCGCCTCGGTGGGCGTCACGTCCACGCCGAAGACGTACGCGGAGCTGACCGCCGCCCTGGACAAGGTCCAGAAGAAGGAGGGCGACCAGTTCTCCGCCTGGTACCAGCCCACCCGCGACTGGTATGCGGCCATGTCCTTCGTCTACGACGCCGGCGGCTCCATCGCCAAGGAGGACGGCGGCCAGTGGAAGGCCAACCTCTCCTCGCCCGAGTCGATCAAGGGCCTCACCGACTTCAAGAACGTCGTCGACAAGTACATGCACGGCGACAAGACCAAGGACGAGTCCGACCGTTACATCGTCTACGGCCAGGGCAAGTCCGGCATGATCTTCGGCGCCGCCTGGGAGGGCGCGACCTCCGAGGACCCGAAGAACGACAAGACCGGCAAGCTCAAGGGCAACCTCGAGAACTTCGTGATGCCCGGCCCGTCCGGCAAGAACCTCCCCGTCTTCCTGGGCGGCTCCGACCTCGCCGTCCCGGTGAAGTCGGACGCGCAGGCCCTCGCCGCCGAGTGGATCAACGCGTTCACCGGGCCCTCCGGTCAGAAGGGCCTGATGGCCAAGGGCAACCTGCCCAACAACAAGACCGACCTCGCGACCCTCAAGAGCGACCCGAAGACGGCCGTCCCGGCCACCGCCGCCGAGTCCAACTGGTTCGTCCCCATGGCCCCGGGCTGGGGTCAGGTCGAGAAGGCCCAGGTCCTGCAGACCATGCTGCAGAGCATCGGCACCGGCAAGAAGACGGTCGAGGCCGCCGCGAAGGAGGCGGACGCCGCGATCGACAAGGTCATCAACACCAAGTGACCTGAGGACAGGGCCCTGCGGCGAGCAGGGCCCTGCTCCCCGTACGACCCGTACGACCTGTACCCGTACGACCCGTACGACCCGTACGACCCGTACGACCCGTTCGACCTGAGGGACCGCTGAGGAGCGCGCGGATGAGTGCCGCAGACACGACCACTGCCGAAGTGCCGCCGACGCGGCAGTCGCCACCACCACCGCCCGTGGGCGAGCCAGGACCCAAGGGACCAAGGCGCGGCCGGCGTTCCGGCGGGGCCGCCACCCCCTGGCTGCTGCTCGCCCCCTGTCTGCTGGTCCTCGCCCTGGTGATGGGCTATCCGCTGGTCCGGCTGGTCACCCTCTCCTTCCAGAAGTTCGGGCAGTCCCAGCTCTGGGGCTTCCAGCCGGCGAAGTCGGTCGGGTTCGACAACTTCACGGGCGTGCTGGGCGACGGCGAGTTCTGGCAGGTCGTGGTCCGCACGATCGTCTTCGCGGCGGGCTGCGTGATCTTCACGATGGTCGCCGGCATGCTGATCGCACTGCTGCTCCAGCGGGTCTCCGGCTGGGTGAAGACCCTCGTCAACATCGCGCTCGTGGCGAGCTGGGGCATGCCCGTCATCGTCGCCACCACCGTGTTCAAGTGGCTGTTCGACGCCGACTACGGCATCCTCAACGCCGTCCTGAGCAGGCTGCCGGGCGTCGAGCTGATCGGCCACAACTGGTTCGCGAGCGGACCGCAGGGGCTCGCGGTGATCATGCTCCTGGTGGTCTGGGGCGCGGTCCCCTTCGTGGTCATCACGCTCAGCGCCGGCCTCACCCAGGTCCCCGCCGAACTGGAGGAGGCCGCCCGCCTCGACGGCGCGGCCGCCTGGGGCGTCTTCCGGTACGTCACGCTGCCCATCCTCAAGCCGATCATCGTGATGCTCACGACCCTGTCGGTCATCTGGGACATGGGCGTCTTCCCGCAGGTCTTCGTCATGCGCAACGGGCATCCGGAGGCCGAGTTCCAGCTCCTGACGACGTACTCCTACGACCGCGCGTTCGTCGTCAACGACTACGGACAGGGCTCGGCGATCGCCCTGATCACCGTGCTGCTGCTGCTCGGGGTGGTCGCCGTCTACATGCGTCAGATGCTGAAGATCGGAGAGGTCGAATGAGCACCCTCGCACCCCGGCGGTCCTCGCGCCTCGGCTGGAACCTCCTCGGACTCCTCGTCTTCGCCGTCGCCGGCTTCCCCGCCTACTGGATGCTGAACACGGCCGTCAAGCCCGCGAAGGACGCGATCGACCCGGACCCGAGCCTGCTGCCGACCGGCTTCACGCTCTCCAACTTCCGCCGCGCCCTGGACATCGCCGACTTCTGGGGCCCGGTGGGCCGCAGCCTGATCGTCTCCCTCGCGGTCGTCGCGATCGGCGTCGTCGTCGGCATGCTGGCCGCGCTCGCCATCTCCCGGTTCGCCTTCCGGGGCCGCAAGATCGTGATCGTCGGCATCCTGGCCGTCCAGATGGTCCCGCTCGTCGCCATGATCATCCCGGTCTTCCTGCTCCTGAACGACCTGGACCAGTACGACAAGCTTTCCGGCCTGATCATCACGTACCTGACCTTCATCCTCCCCTTCACGGTGTGGACGCTGCGCGGCTTCATCGTCAACATCCCGAAGGAGCTGGAGGAGGCGGCCATGGTCGACGGCTGCACGCGGACGAGCGCCTTCATCCGCGTCGTCTTCCCCCTCCTCGCCCCCGGCATGGTCGCCACCTCGGTCTACGGCTTCATCCAGGCCTGGAACGAGTACCTGTACGCCCTGATGCTGCTCAGCCAGAAGAACCAGACGGCGACGGTGTGGCTCAGCAACTTCTCCACCAAGCACGGCACCGAGTACGCCCCGATGATGGCCGGCGCCACCTTGATGGCCATACCGATCGTCGCCCTGTTCCTCCTCGTCCAGCGCAAGATGGCCGCGGGGCTGACCGCGGGCGCCGTGAAGGGATAACGCCCCCGATGACGACACTCGCCAGCGGCACCACCGCGTTCGACAAGGACAGGCTCACCCGCGACGCCCTGACGGTCCTGCAACCCGGCTTCCCCGGCGCCACCGCCCCCGACTGGCTGCTGCGCCGGCTCGGCGAGGGCCTGGCGTCGGTGGGCCTGTTCGGCAGGAACATCACCTCACCCGAGCAACTCGCGGCGTTGACGGCCCAGTTGCGCGCGGAGCGGGAGGACGTCCTGGTCGCGATCGACGAGGAGGGCGGAGACGTCACGCGCCTGGAGGTGCGCACCGGCTCCAGCTTCCCCGGCAACCACGCGCTGGGCGCGGTGGACGACGCCGCCCTCACCCAGGAGGTAGCCGCGGAACTGGGCCGCCGGCTCGCCGCCTGCGGGGTGAACCTCAACTGGGCCCCGTCCGCGGACGTCAACTCCAACCCCGCCAACCCGGTGATCGGCGTCCGCTCCTTCGGCGCCGACCCGGCACTGGTCGCCCGCCACACCGCCGCCTACGTCACGGGCCTGCAGTCCGCCGGCGTGGCCGCCTGCACCAAGCACTTCCCGGGCCATGGCGACACGGCCGTCGACTCCCACCACGCGCTCCCGCGCATCGACGTCGAGACGCCCGTGCTCGGGGACCGCGAACTGACCCCGTTCCGCGCGGCCATAGCCGCCGGGACCCGCGCCGTCATGAGCGCCCACATCCTGGTCCCCGCCCTGGACCCGACCCGCCCGGCCACCCTGTCCCCTCGCATCCTCACCGCCCTCCTGCGCGACGAACTCGGCTACGACGGCCTGATCGTCACCGACGGCATGGAGATGCAGGCCGTCGCCGCGACGTACGGCATCGAACGCGGCAGCGTCCTCGCGATCGCGGCCGGCGCCGACGCCATCTGCGTGGGCGGAGGCCTCGCGGACGACGAAACGGTACGGCGTCTGCGCGACGCCCTGGTCACCGCCGTCCGCACCGGCGAACTCGCCGAGGAACGCCTCGCGGACGCCGCGGAACGCGTCCGGGAGCTGGCGCGTTGGACCGCGACGGAGCCCAAGCCCACGGGCGCGTACGACGACGATGACGCCGGCGGCGGCGTGCGTGCCGACGTCGGTCTGATCGCCGCCCGCCGTGCCCTCCGGATCACCGGCGGGGAGGTCTTCAGCCCCCTCACCGAACCGCCGTACGTCGCCGCTTTCACCCCCGTCGCGAACATCGCCGTCGGCGCCGAGACCCCGTGGGGCGTGGCGGCGGAGCTGGTCCGGCTGTTGCCGGGGACGGAGACGGGCAGCTTCGCCGGCCCGGACGCGGGACACGCGGCGCTGGTCGCGGCGGGGGAGCGGCGGATCGTCGCCGTGGTCCGCGACGAGCACCGTCACCCCTGGATGGCGGCGGCCCTCGACACCCTCCTCACGGCCCGCCCGGACACGGTCGTCGTGGAAATGGGCGTCCCCCAGGCCCCGCCCCGAGGCGCCCTCCACATAGCCACCCACGGCGCCGCCCGAGTCTGCGGCCGCGCGGCGGCCGAGGTCATCGCGGGAGCGTAGTCATGACGACGCGACAGGCGCCGGCCCCTTGTCGGGGACCGGCGCCTCTCGCGTCCTTCAGGGGCGCGGGGAACTGCGCGCCTTAAATCCCCTGCCATGCAGGCTTGTTGGCATACGTGTGCCGGAAGTAGTCCGCAAGCTTCAGCTTGGACGCGGCGCCCTCGTCGACGACGACCGTCGCATGCGGGTGCAGCTGCAGCGCCGAGGCCGGGCACACCGCGGCCACCGGCCCTTCCACCGTCGCCGCGACCGCGTCCGCCTTGCCCTCCCCGGTGGCCAGCAGCACCAGATGCCGCGCCTCCAGGATCGTCCCGATGCCCTGGGTGATGACGTGGTGCGGAACCTGCTCGATGTCCCCGTCGAAGAACCTCGCGTTGTCCACCCGCGTCTGCTCGGTCAACGTCTTGATCCGGGTGCGCGAGGCCAGCGAGGAGCAGGGCTCGTTGAACCCGATGTGTCCGTCGGTGCCGATCCCGAGCAGTTGGAGGTCCACGCCGCCGGCCGCGGCCAGCGCGCGGTCGTACGCCTCGCAGGCCGCCTGGACGTCGGCGGCGGCGCCGTCCGGGCCGAGGAACGCCTCCATGCCGATGCCGAGCGGCTCGAGCACCTCCCGCCGCAGCACCGAGCGGTAGGACTCGGGGTGGTCGGCGGCCAGCCCGACGTATTCGTCGAGCTGGGCGATCCGCGCCCGCCCGGTGTCCACGGCGCCGGAGCGCACCTTGGCCGCCAGCGCCTGGTAGATGGGCAGCGGGGTGGAGCCGGTGGCCACGCCGAGCAGCGCGTCCGGCTTGCGCCGCAGGAGCTGCGCCATGGCCTCGGCGATGAGTTCGCCGCCCGACCGGGCGTCCGGAACGATGACAACTTCCACGCTGGCCTGCCGTTCTCGTGTCCGTGTGGTTTAGACCAATCTATGGAGCCAATCTAACAGAATCGGGTGCCGCCGACGTTTCTCTAATGTCCGTTATAAAATGAACTCATGGTGAGCAGTGAGCAGACCCGGGCCGAGCCCGCAGCCCGGCCCCGCGGCCGCCCCCGCTCCTTCGACCGCGCAGCCGCGCTGGAGAAGGCGGTCCTGGCGTTCTGGAGGCACGGCTACGAGGCGACCTCCGTCTCCGACCTCACCCGGATCATGGGCATCGGCGCCCCCAGCCTCTACGCGGCCTTCGGCGACAAGCGCGCGCTGTTCGAGGAGGTCGTGAACGTCTACTCCGACACGTACGGTTCCTTCGCGGGGCGCGCCCTGACCGAGGAGCCGACCGCCCGTGCCGCCGTCGAGCGCCTGCTGCGCGAGGCCGCCGTCGCGTTCACCCACCCCCGCCACCCGTACGGCTGCCTGGTGATCCACGCGGCCACCAACTGCACCACCCCCGAGGTCGAGGACGCCCTGCGCGGACGGCGGGCGGCGACCCTGGCCGCCATCGAGAGCCGCGTCGCGGCCGGCGTCGCCGCCGGCGAGCTGCCGCAGGACACCGACACCGGCGCACTCGCCCGCACGGTGGGCGCGGTCTTCCAGGGCATGTCGCACCAGGCGCGCGACGGGGCGAGCCGGGAGCAACTGGAGGCGGTCGCGGAAATTGCCCTCTCCGTCTGGCCCCGCACAGGAACCCCCACAGGCTAGGCTGCGTTGTGGATGATAGGGCGTCCGAATACTCACAACAACGAACAAGCTCTCACGCATGGACACACCTAGTGGTCTAGTCCACAATGGCGGGGAGAACCACGGCAACACCAGGAACTTCCGTCTTCCCCGCACAGGAAGGCGGACCGAGGAACCGGCGCTCTCTGCCCTGACTGCCCCGGATCCTCACCTTCGGTCGACGGGACCGCACACCCCGCGGCCGATATTGCTCCGGGCTGCGGTGCCGGGAGGGTTGAGGGTCCCTCTCAGGCGCCGCGGCCCGCGGGTGTTTTAGGCCCCGCACATACCCCCAGGTACGCTCACAGACGTGCCCTCCATGAACGAACTCGTACGCCAGCACACCGCACTCGACGACTCCGACCTCGAGTGGCTCCACCTGCTGGTCTCGGAGTGGCAGCTGCTCTCCGACCTCTCCTTCGCCGACCTGGTCCTGTGGGTCCCCACCCGCGACGGCACCCGCTATGTCTCCGTCGCCCAGATGCGCCCCAACACCGGCCCCACCTCCTACCAGGACGACATGGTCGGCCACCTCGTCCCCCGAGGCCGCCGCCCCCTCCTCGACGCGGCCCTGGACGAGGGCCGGATCGTGCGCGAGGGCGACCCGGAGTGGCGCGAGGAGGTCCCCGTCCGGGTCGAGTCGATCCCCGTACGGCGTGAGGGCCGTGTGCTCGGCGTCATCGCCCGCAACACCAACCTGCTGACCGTGCGCACCCCCAGCCGCCTGGAGCTCACCTACCTCCAGAGCGCCTCCGACCTCGCGCAGATGATCGCGGCCGGCTCCTTCCCGTTCCCCAACCAGCTGATGGACATGGACGCGGCCCCACGCGTCGGCGACGGCCTGATCCGCGTCGACGGCGACGGCCTCGTCCAGTACGCCTCCCCGAACGCGCTGTCCGCCTACCACCGCATGGGCCTCGCCTCCGACCTGGTCGGCCAGCACCTCGGTCTGACCACCGCCGAACTCGCCCCGACCCGGGGCCCGGTGGACGAGGCGCTCGCCAAGGTGGCCAGCGGCTGGGCGCCCCGAGAGTTCGAGATCGAGGCCAACGACGGGGTCATCCAGTTCCGGGCGATCCCGCTCAAGCCCAAGGGCACCCGGATCGGCGCGCTCGTGCTGCTCCGTGACGTCACCGAACTGCGCCGCCGCGAACGTGAGTTGATCACCAAGGACGCGACCATCCGGGAGATCCACCACCGGGTGAAGAACAACCTCCAGACGGTCGCGGCCCTGTTGCGCCTCCAGGCCCGCCGCATCGAGTCCGAGCGCGGCCGGGAGGCCCTCGAAGAGGCCGTGCGCCGGGTCGGCTCCATCGCCATCGTGCACGAGACGCTCTCCCAGAACCTGGACGAGCGCGTGGAGTTCGACGAGATCGCCGACCGCGTGCTGGCGATGGTCGCCGAGATCTCGCCGGGCAAGGTCGCCGGCCGGCGCAGCGGACGCTTCGGCATCCTGGACGCCGAGGTCGCCACCCCGCTGTCCATGGTCCTCACCGAGATCCTCCAGAACGCCCTGGAACACGGCTTCCGCGAGGGCGACACCGGCACGGTCGAGGTCTCCGCGGTCCGCGGCGGCACCACGAAGGAGGCCCGCCTCCTGGTCACCGTCCAGGACGACGGCGTCGGCCTGCCCGAGGGCTTCGACCCGCACACCTCCGGCAACCTCGGCCTGCAGATCGTACGGACGCTGGTGGAAGGCGAGTTGGGCGGAACCTTCGACATGGTCCCGGCCCCGGAACACGGCACACAGGTGATCCTCGACATCCCGGTGCGGGCACAGAAGTAGGGGAACTGCAGAAGCAAGAGGGCTGCAGAAGGTAAGAGATCTTCAAGGGGTCCGGGGCACAGCAAGAAGCCCCGGACCGTTCAGGGGTCCGGGGCTCGAATGCTCGTTGTCAGCGTGTGCTGCGCATCGGGGGTACTGCGCGCTGCGGCTCGGGGGCGGGAGAAGCGCACTAGCTGTACGCGCCGCCAAGCTCAGGCTTGTGGGGCGGGTGTTGTCAGGCGGTTGCCTGACGGGCCCGGTTGCGGGCGGCGCGACGCTTCATGGCACGGCGCTCGTCCTCGCTGAGACCACCCCAGACGCCGGAGTCCTGGCCGGACTCGAGCGCCCACTGCAGACACTGCTCCATAACCGGGCAGCGACGGCAGACGGCCTTGGCTTCCTCGATCTGCAGCAGCGCAGGACCGGTGTTGCCGATGGGGAAGAAGAGCTCGGGGTCTTCCTCGCGGCAAACGGCGTTGTGACGCCAGTCCATGGCTGCTACCTCTCCTTGGTATTACGTGCAGGTTGCTTGTGAATGTGAACGCTTTCACGAATCCCTCAACAAGTGAAGGGCCGCCCGCCAGGTTCGCCGACGGGGTCCTGTTGATTGAAGAGGGGTTCCGGTGATCAGTGGAGGCTGGTGTTGCGGGCCGTCCCGATCGCCACGTAGAGACTCGCAAACCTCGGCGGCGGATACAACCCCTACCGGAAAGTTTTTTTTGATTCCTCGGTGTCGACTAGGTCACAGCCGTACTTCCATGGGGTGGACCCTGGCCTAAACGTTCGAGTGAAAGGACTTCAGCCCTTTCTGCTCACACAATCACACGCAGTGCACGGCGTACGCCTGTGAACGTCACACTGGTGCGCAGCCCCAGGTGGTCACCGTCCATCTGGAGGGGCAGGGGGACCTTCGAATGCAAGGTGAACTGGTCCAGGTCGTGCAGTGAGACGGCATGCTTGCCGTGCGGTCCCTTGTCGGGGGACGAAGTGAGCAACTGGGTGCCATATCGGGCAACCGCGACGCTGGACAGACGGCTGAGACCGAGTACGTCGAGCCCTGTATCGAACGAGGCCTTAGGCGACGCGTACACCGGGCGATTGCCCAGATAGGTCCACGGAGCCGTGTTGCAGACTATGGACAGGACCAAATCGGTCACCGGGTCCGCGCCGGGCCGCTCCAGGGTGATCGACCCGTGCCGGCGCTGTGACTCACCCAACAGCTGGCGCACCGCCTGGCGGATGTAAAGAGCGTGGGTGGATTTCCTGCCCCGCTCGCGCTGCTGCTCCACCCGGCCCACCACGCCGGCGTCGAAACCGAGCCCGGCGTTGAAGGTGAACCAGCGCGACGGCACCGCCTCGTCCTCCGTGCCGGGCGTGCCCGCGGCCAGGCCGAGACCGACCGTCCGCACGCTGTTCTCACGCAAGGCGTCCAGCACGGCGCCGGTCGCCTCCACGGGGTCGTTGGGCAGACCCAGGGCGCGGGCGAAGACGTTGGTGGAGCCGCCGGGGACCACCGCGAGGCCGGGCAGGTTGTCCGGATCGGGGCCGGCGTGCAGCAGGCCGTTGACGACCTCGTTGACCGTGCCGTCACCGCCGAGGGCCACCACCAGGTCGACGTTTCCGCTCTCCGCCGCCTGTCGGCCCAGGTCACGCGCGTGCCCGCGGTACTCGGTGGTGACCGCCTCGAGCTTCATCTCGCTCGCGAGCGCGTGGATGAGAACGTCGCGCGTCCGTGCACTGGTAGTGGTTGCCGCCGGATTGACCACGAGAAGTGCACGCATGAGTTGCAGCGTACCTACTGGGTCGAACCGACCACAGGCCGAGGTGGGGATCAGGTAAGAGATCACGCAGTGAGCCTGGACACGAGCGCCGCACGCGCGCGTGGGCGGCCCGATCCCCGGCGAACGGCGCGGGCTACCCTTCAGGGGTGAGCAGTGAGCAGACCTCCGTCGCCCCGGAAACCGCAGCACCCCGCCCGCGCCGGCTGACGTACGCCGCCGCGCTCGCCGCCCTGGAGGGGCTGGCACTGGTCGTCGGCGGGGTGTGGATGCTCGTCCTGGGAATCACCGGCGACCCGGACGACCGTCAGTCCGCCGTCACCGGCGGAGTCACGCTGATCGTGCTCGCGCTGCTGCCGCTGCTCGCCGCCCGTGGGCTGCTGGGCCTGCGCAGCTGGAGCCGGGGGCCGGCCGTCATCACACAGATCATGGCGCTGCCGGTGGCCTACAACCTGCTCCAGGCCGACAGCATGGCGATTCCGGCGGGCATCGCGCTCGCGGCCGTCGCCGTCGCGTCGCTCGTCCTGCTCGTCAACGGCGAGACGACGCGGGCCCTCGGGATCCGGGGGCCCGGCCGAACCTCGGAGTAGCGGCTGCCCGCTCCTCGCCGCCGCTCCTCCTCGACGTCACTACTCCTCGACGAGGAGCTTCTCCCGCAGCTGGGCCAGCGTGCGCGCCAGCAGGCGGGAGACGTGCATCTGCGAGATGCCGACCTCCTGCGCGATCTGCGACTGGGTCATGTTGCCGAAGAACCGCAGCAGCAGGATCCGCTTCTCGCGCGGCGGGAGGTCCTCCAGGAGCGGCTTGAGCGACTCCCGGTACTCGACGCCCTCCAGCGCCTCGTCCTCCGCGCCGAGGGTGTCCGCGACCGCCGGGGACTCGTCGTCGGTGTCCGGGACGTCCAGGGACAGGGTGGAGTACGCGTTCGCGGACTCCAGGCCCTCCAGGACCTCCTCCTCCGAGATCGCCAGCTTCTCGGCGAGCTCGTGGACCGTGGGGGAGCGGCCGTGCTGCTGCGACAGCTCGGCCGTCGCCGTCGTCAGTGACAGACGCAGTTCCTGGAGCCTGCGCGGCACCCGCACCGCCCAGCCCTTGTCGCGGAAGTGCCGCTTGATCTCGCCGACGACCGTCGGGGTCGCGTACGTGGAGAACTCCACGCCGCGGTCCGGGTCGAAGCGGTCCACCGACTTGATCAGACCGATGGTGGCGACCTGGGTGAGGTCGTCCAGCGGCTCGCCGCGGTTGCGGAAGCGCCGCGCCAGGTGCTCGACGAGCGGCAGGTGCATGCGGACCAGCTGGTTGCGCATCTCCGCGTACTCGGGGCTGCCGTCCTGCAGCTTGCGCAGCTCGACGAACATCGCCCGTGCCCCGCTGCGGTCCCCCGGCGCCGGTGCCGGCGCCGGCGCAGGGGGTGGTGGTGCCGGTTCGTGCTGCGTGCCGGACACGCTCTGTTCGCCGTCTCGCTCGTGCTCGCTCATTGTCCCGCCCGTCGCCCTCTGTCGAGCCCTCGCCTCTGCTCGGCCTGGAGGCGAGCCCCCGGTCCGCCCCTCCCGAGGCGAGCCCTGCACGGCCCCTTCCGGCAGACCCGCCTGCGCGGAGGCCGAGAGGTCCTCCGGATGCGGCCGGGCCTGCTCGGGGATGCCGTCGATGCCGTCGGCCATGCGTCGGGAACCGTCCGGAGAGACTGGAATCTCGGCGCTCTCGGCCGGCAGCTCCCGTGTGCCGCGCTCTTCGTCCCGCACCGGCCCGTCCCCGTTCCTCACGCCGGCCCGGGTCCCGCGCCGCGCTGTTTGTAGAGGCTGATCGACACGGTCTTGTCCTCGTCGACGGCGGAGGACACCTTGCCCGCGAGGGCGGACAGGACGGTCCAGGCGAAGGTGTCACGCGAGGGCGCGTGGCCGTCCGTGGTCGGCGCCGAGACGGTGACTTCGAGCGAGTCGTCGACGAGTCGGAACACGCAACTCAGTACCGAGCCGGGCACGGCCTGCTGGAGCAGGATCGCGCAGGCCTCGTCCACCGCGATGCGCAGGTCCTCGATCTCGTCCAGGGTGAAGTCCAAACGGGCCGCGAGGCCGGCCGTGGCCGTCCGCAGCACCGACAGGTAGGCACCCGCAGCCGGCAGCCGGACTTCCACGAAGTCCTGGGTCGCGGGCTCGCCTGCGATCTGGGACACCCTCACCTCCAAGGTGGTACAAGCTTTTCGGGGCCGAGGGTCGCCCCCCGGGGTAACGCGTGGGTGGTGCAGCGGTGACGCTATCGCGCTCTCAAGTTTCCTGTCCCCGGGACCCCAACCCCCTGGCGTCACTCACAGTAAAGCTGTGAACACGCTCCGTGTCTAGGGGTCTGCGGGCCCAAATGGGAAGAAGGCGCGCCGGGTTGACGTACCCAGACGTCAGACGGTCGAACCGTACCCGCCGGACGGCCGGGACGTCTCATGAGTACAACGACCGAAGCGTCCGAGACATTCACACCAGGACGTGATCGACGAAGCACCACCGCCAGCTCTCACCGGGTTCGAAGGTCCGCATGATCGGGTGGCCGGACGCCTTGTGGTGCTCGGTGGCGTGCCGGCTCGGCGAGGAGTCGCAGCAGCCGACATGGCCGCACGTCAGGCACAGCCGCAGCTGAACCGGGTGGGTACCGTCCCGCAGGCACTCCGGACACGTCTCGCCGAGCGGGACGGGTTCGGGGTCGGGCAGCGCGTCGGCGTGCGTGCACTGTTTCATGATGGCCAGATTACGACGGCTGTGCGGACGACCGCGCGGAAAAACGAGAGCGGGCGAGACATGGACGTGATGCCACTGCTGTTGCTGGTGGCCGGCAGTGCGGCGATCGCGGCGGCGGCCAGGCGCACTCCGGTGCCGGCGCCGCTGCTGCTGGTCGCGGTCGGCCTGGTGGTGTCGTACGTGCCCGGCGTCCCGGACTACACCCTCGACCCGGACGTCGTCCTGCCGCTCCTGCTGCCGCCGCTGCTGTACACGTCGGCCACCGAGAGCTCCTACCTCGACCTGCGCGCGCAGCTGCGGCCGGTGGCCCTGCTGTCGGTCGGATACGTGCTCTTCGCGACGTTCGCCGTCGGCTGGGCCGCCTACCTGCTCGTGCCCGGGCTGCCGCTGACCGCGGCGCTGGTGCTGGGCGCGGTGGTCGCGCCGCCGGACGCGGTCGCGGCCACCGCGGTGGCCCGCCGGGTCGGCCTGCCGTCACGGATCACCACGATCCTCCAGGGCGAGTCCCTGCTGAACGACGCCACCGCGATCACCGCCTACAAGGTGGCCCTCGCGGTCGTGGTCGGCGAGGGCGCGTCCTGGGGCGGCGGCATCGAGGAGTTCCTGGTGGCGTCGGTCGGCGGCACCGCCGTCGGCCTGATCCTGATGGCCCCGCTGCACTGGCTGCGCACCCACCTCAAGGAGCCCCTGCTCCAGAACACGCTCTCCCTGCTGATCCCGTTCGTCGCCTACGCGGCCGCCGAGCAGTTCCACGCCTCCGGTGTCATCGCCGTGGTCGTCGTCGCCCTCTACCTCGGCCACCGCGCGTGGGAGGTCGACTTCGCCACCCGCCTCCAGGAGGAGGCCGTGTGGAAGATGGTCGCCTTCGTCCTGGAGTCGGCGGTCTTCGCGCTGATCGGTCTGCAGCTCCCGGTCGTCCTGAAGGGCCTCGGCGCCTACGAGGGCCTGGACGCCGCCTGGTACGCCGTCGCCCTCTTCCTCGTGGTCGTCGCGGCCCGCTTCCTGTGGGTGTATCCGGCGACCTTCCTGCCCCGACTGGTGTCGGCGCGCATTCGCGCGCGGGAGGACGACCCGACCTGGCGGGGACCGATCGTCATCGGCTGGGCCGGCATGCGGGGCGTGGTCTCGCTCGCCATCGCCTTCTCCGTCCCGCTCACCGTGAACGACGGCGACGAGCCCTTCCCGCACCGCAACCTCATCCTCTTCCTGACCTTCACGACGGTCATCGGCACCCTGGTGGTGCAGGGCCTGACCCTGCCGCCGCTGATCCGCCTGCTGAGGTTCCCCGAGCCCGACCCACAGGCCGCCACGCTCGCCGAGGCCAACGCCCAGGCACAGGCCTCCCGGGTCGCCGAGGAGCGCCTGGACGCCCTGCTGTCCGACGAGCGCAACTCCCTGCCCCCGCCCCTCGCCGACCGCCTGCGCAGCGTCCTGGAGCGCCGCCGCAACGCCGTCTGGGAGCGCCTCGGCCAGGTCAACCCGGTCACCGGCGAGACCGTCGACGACACCTACCGGCGCCTCTCACGGGAGATGATCAGCGCCGAGCGCGAGATATTCGTCCGGCTGCGCGACGCCCGCCACATCGACGACGAGATGCTGCGGACGCTGCTGCGCCGACTGGACCTCGAGGAGGCGGCGGCGTTCCGGGAGGCGGAGTGAACGGGCCTCACGCGGTGAACGGCGAGCCCGTCACGACCGCCGCGAGCCGTGTCCCGCGCGGGAAGGCGCCCTCGTCGGCCAGGACGACAAGGGCGTACAACGACTTGGCGACATAGAGACGTTCCACGGGCACACCGTGTCGTCGCTCGAAGTCCTCGGCGAAGGCGTCGAGCTCCGGCGGCACGCGCGCGTAGCCGCCGAAGTGGAAGCGCTCGTCCAGCAGCCACTCGCCCCGCCGGCCACCGAAGGCCTCCTCCTGCAGCGCCCGTATCTCCTCGCCCAGGAAGCCGCCCTTGAGGACCGGTATGCCCAGGGCCCGCCGACCGGGGCCGAGGCCGGCGGCCAGGCCCGCGAGCGTGCCGCCGGTGCCGCAGGCGAGGGCGGCAACGTCGACGCCGCCGTGGTCGCGCAGCTCCTCGCCGAGCGCCCGGCAGCCGCGGACCGCCGCCGCGTTGCTGCCGCCCTCCGGGACGACGTACGCGTCCTCGGCGCCGGCCGCCTCCAGAAGCCTTTCCAGCACCTCCGGCTCGGTCTTGCGCCGATACGTCGAGCGGTCCACGAAGTGCAGCCGCATGCCGTCGGCCGCGCACCGGGCCAGGGACGGGTTCAGCGGCCTGCCGGCCAGTTCGTCGCCGCGCACCACACCCACCGTGGGCAGGCCCAGCAGCCGTCCCGCGGCGGCCGTGGCCCGCAGATGGTTGGAGTAGGCGCCGCCGAAGGTGAGGATCGTCCGCCCCGCCGCCCGCTCCAGATTGGGCGCCAGCTTGCGCCACTTGTTGCCGATCAGCTCCGGATGGATCAGGTCGTCCCGCTTCAGCAGCAGCTGTACGCCGTGCCGCTCGAACCGGTCGTCGGCCACGTCCTGGAGCGGCGAGGGCAGGCGGGGGCGCAGGTCGGTCACCCGCTCATTGTCGAACGCCGTTCGGTGAAACGTGTCTCTTCCCTGCCCGCGATGATCCATTCCCGCTCTTTCGGGTAATAGCACCGCCACGATCCGTGAGGAAGGCTTGCTCGCGTGACCAGTGCACCGGTGCAGTTCGGCACCCGTGCATGAATTGGGAGGGTATTTCTCATGTCGGTAGGCGAAGAGGTCCGCGCGGAGTCGGGCAAGCCGCAGCAGAGTCTCGGCACGGCGGCCGCGCGGAACCTGGCCACCACGACCAAGTCCGCACCGCAGATGCAGGAGATCAGCTCCCGCTGGCTGCTGCGGAACCTGCCCTGGGTGGACGTGCAGGGTGGTACTTACCGGGTCAACAGGCGCCTGACGTACGCGGTCGGCGACGGACGCATCACGTTCGTGAAGACCGGCGACCGCGTCGAGGTCATCCCCGCCGAGCTGGGCGAACTGCCCGCGCTGCGCTCCTACGAGGACGAGGAGGTGCTCGGCGAGCTCGCCCAGCGCTGCCGACAGCGGGAGTTCGGCCCCGGCGAGCTCATCGCCTCCTTCGGCAGCCAGACCGACGAGGTCTACCTCCTCGCCCACGGCCGTGTCGAGAAGGTCGGCACCGGCCCCTACGGCGACGACCAGGTGCTCGGAGTCCTCGCCGACGGCGCGTACTTCGGCGACCAGGCGCTGCTCGACGCCGACGCCATCTGGGAGTACACGGCCCGCGCGGACACCGCCTGCACCGTGCTGATCCTGGCCCGGCAGGACGTCGAGCAGGTCGCGGAGCGCGCCGACACCCTGCGCGAGCACCTCCAGCGGCTGCGCGCGATCCCCGAGCAGCGCACTAACAAGTACGGCGAGAAGGTCGTCGACCTGGCCGCGGGCCACGCCGGCGAGCCGGACATCCCGCACACGTTCGTCGACTATGACGCCCGGCCGCGCGAGTACGAACTGAGCATCGCCCAGACCGTCCTGCGCATCCACTCGCGCGTGGCCGACCTGTACAACCAGCCCATGAACCAGACCGAGCAGCAGTTGCGGCTGACGGTCGAGGCGCTCAAGGAGCGCCAGGAGCACGAGCTCGTCAACAACCGGGAGTTCGGCCTGCTCCACAACTGTGAGTACGACCAGCGGCTCCAGCCGCACGACGGCGTGCCCAGCCCGGACGACCTGGACGAACTGCTCAGCAGGCGGCGCGGCACCAAGATGCTGCTCGCCCACCCGCGCGCGATCTCCGCGATCGGCCGCGAGCTGAACAAGCGCGGGCTCGTCCCCGAGTCGATCGACGTCGGCGGCAACCGGATCCCCACCTGGCGCGGGGTGCCGATCTACCCGTGCAACAAGATCCCGGTGACCGAGGCCCGCACCAGCTCGATCATCGCGTTGCGTCTGGGCGAGCAGGACCAGGGTGTCATCGGCCTGCGCCAGTCCGGCATCCCGGACGAGATCGAGCCGAGCCTGTCCGTGCGGTTCATGGGCATCAACGAACAGGCCATCATCAAGTACCTGGTCACGGCCTACTACTCGGCCGCGGTCCTCGTACCGGACGCGCTGGGCGTTCTGGAGAACGTCGAGATCGGCCGCTGGCGGTGACGTCCGCCACCAGGCGGTACCGGCGTGAGGCGCGCGAAAGGCAGAGGTCCATCGGGTCCATCGGGAGTCAGAGCGGCGGCGGTCCGGGACCGGCCGACGGGCACGAGGCGGCGACGCTCCTGGAGCGGTCGCGGGCCGCCGTCGACCCCGAACTGCGGGCGGCGATCGACTCGTTGCCCGGCTCGATGCGCCGGATCGCGCTCTACCACTTCGGCTGGGAGCACGCGGACGGCACCCCGGCCGCGGACAACGCGGGCAAGGCGATCCGCCCGGCCCTCGTGCTCGCCGCGGCATCCGCCCTCGGCGGGCCGACGGCCCGCGCGGCGGCGGTCCGGGCGGCCGCCGCGGTCGAACTGGTCCACAACTTCACGCTGCTGCACGACGACGTGATGGACCGCGACACCACCCGCCGGCACCGCCCCACCGCCTGGACGGTGTTCGGCGACGCCGACGCGATCCTCGCCGGGGACGCCCTGCAGGCCCTCGCGCTCGGGCTGCTCGCGGGGGATCCGCACCCCGCGTCCTCGGCGGCCGTCGCCCGGGTCGCGGCCTGCGTGGTCGAACTCTGTGCAGGCCAGCAGGCGGACACGGCCATGGAGAGGCGCGGGCCCGCCGAGATCACCCTCGACGAGGTGCTCGTCATGGCCGAGGCCAAGACGGGCGCGCTCCTCGGCTGCGCCTGCGCCGTGGGCGCGCTGTACGCGGGAGCGGCCGACGAGGACGTCGAGGCGCTGGACGCGTTCGGCCGTGAGGCCGGGCTCGCCTTCCAGCTCATCGACGACGTCATCGGCATATGGGGCGACCCGCGGCACACGGGCAAGCCGGCCGGCGCGGACCTCGCCGCCCGCAAGAAGTCCCTGCCGGTGGTCGCCGCGCTGACCTCCGGCACCCCGGCGGCCGGCGAACTGGCCGAGCTGTACGCGGCGCCCTACGAGCCGGCCGACCTGGACCGCACGACGCTCGCCGTCGAGCGGGCCGGCGGCCGCGCGTGGGCCCAGGACCAGGCGGCCGACCGCATGTCCCGCGCGATGCACGAACTGTCCCGGGCGATCCCGAACCCGGAGTCTGCGGGCGGCCTGCTCTCCCTGGCGGAGTTCGTGACGCGCCGCAGCAACTAGGGCGACGACGCGGTGGGGGCGGCGTCCCCGGCGCCGCGTGGTCCCTGGGTTCGCGTGGTCCCTGGGTTCGCGGGGTTCCTGACTTCGGGTGGTTGCCGGGGGCTGCGTCCGGCGGGTCCCGCGCATCCCCGTCGGGGGCGGGGCTCGCCGTCGTGCCGCCTACGCGGGTTTCCCGCCCCCGTCCGGCACCACTGTCGTCACGATCCTCTCCACCAGGCCCTCCGGGACCCCCACGCCGGGCAGGACGCCGTCCAGGACGCCCGGCAGGGTCAGGTGCTCCAGGATCAGCCCGAGCATCGCCAGGTACAGGACGACCACGGTCTCGTCGCCGCCGGGCAGGCCCGTCTCGCGGTGGAAGTCCATGCCGTCCTGGAGGTCGCCGCGCACCGACGTGGTGAAGGAGGCGCGCAGTTCGGGACGCCGGGTCGCCTCCATGCGCATCTCCAGCAGGGCGAGATAGCCGCTGCGGTCGCGGGTCGCGCGGGCCATCAGGTCGTGCATGAACGCCGTGACCAGAGAGCGGTCCCGGGGGCCCGCCATCAGCTTGCCGAACACCTCCGGGTCGGGGGCCAGCCGGACGTGCAACCGGGCGTCGATCTGCCGCAGCAGGTCGTCGCGCCCGGTGAAGTAGTTGGAGGCGGTGCCCACCGGCACCCCGGCCGCCGCGTCCACCGCGCGGAAGGTCAACCCCCGCGCCCCCTCCCGCGCGAGCACCTCGACCCCGGCGTCGACCAGGGCCGCCCGGCGCTCCGGATTACCGGCCATGCGGAACCCTCTCTCTCACTTGGCTCCGTTTCCCGAAACCCGGGAAACTCCCTTGCATCCACTACAGGTGAAGTACTACAACTGTTGTGGTTCACGGGTCAGCCTACGGAAAGAGCCCCCACTTGCGAAAGCTCACGTACTTCATCGCCTGCTCCGTCGACGGCTTCATCGGCGACGCGACCGGTGACGGCTCGGCGATGGTCTCCTTCGTCGACGAGGAGTTCTTCGACTTCCTCAAGACGGAGTACCCGGAGACGCTTCCCACCCCCGGCCGCAGGCCGCTCGGCATCGACGACCTGCCCAACAGGCGGTTCGACACGATCATCCAGGGCCGGGTCAGCTACGACCTCGCGCTGAAGGAGGGCGTCACCAGCCCCTACGCTCATCTGCGCCAGTACGTCGCCTCCCGCACCCTCGCCGAGTCGCCCGACCCGGACGTCGAGATCATCGCCGACGGCCTGCTCGACAAGGTCCGCGCGCTCAAGGCGGAGGACAGCGACCTCGACATCTACCTGTGCGGCGGCTCCCGCCTCGCGGGCGAGCTGTTCGACGAGATCGACGAACTGGTGATCAAGACCTACCCGCTCGTCTACGGCGTCGGCATGCCGATGTTCGGCGCCGCGTGCGACCTCGCTCGCTTCACCTTCCGCGGCATGCGCTCCTTCGGCAACGGCGCGGTCGTGCGGACGTACGACAGAGAACGCTGACGTACGGCGGGGGGCGCTCGGGTGTGGGCCGCCCTACTCTGAGGGCATGGACAGGGAACAACGCGTCTGCCCCGCCTGTGGACAGCCCGTGCAGTCCGTCGTCCGGCGGCACAAGACGCTGGGCGCGTGGGTCCCGCGCTGGGTGCCGGGCCCGTGCCACAACCCGGACTGCGAGGCGTACGTGGAGCCGGGCGCCCGGCCCGACGCCCATGAGCCCGACGCCTCCAGGGCCGATGCCCCCAGGCCCGACGCCGCCGAGCCCGACCAGGAGCCCGGAGCGCCCACCGCCCGGACCTCGTGACAGGACCCGGCGGCCTCCGGTCGCACCTGCCCTGCCGCTACCGTGACCCTCATGACGCATGACGGGGGAGACGGGGGCCGTCGCCGGGTGTGGCGATGGGCCGTCGGGGTGTGGGTGGCCGTCGTGGCCGTCGGCGGCGGAGTGACGTTGTGGCTGCAGGACTCCACCGAGCCCCCGGCCGGCCAGCCGTACGGCCGACACGCCCCCCAGGAGTCCGCCGCGCCGCTGCTCCACATGGACGTGGACGACGACGACCTGTGCGACAAAGCCAAGACCAAGGCCGAGAACGACGGCGAGGGCGACGGCGGGGGCGAGGAGGCGCCGGACGACGAGGCGGCGAACGATCGCCGGATCGTCGTCTGCGCGTGGCCGACGAACGGTTAGGCGCCCGCCCGCGGCGGCCCGCCGGTCTTCGCGTCGCGTGCGGTCAGGCAGTACAGGCCGCCGGCCGGGTCGCGCAGGACCGTCCAGTGGAGGTGGCGGGCGACGAGGGTCGCGCCGAGCCGCTCGTGCCGGACGCGCACGGCGTCGACGTCCGGGCCGCAGGCCAGGTCGAGATGGGCGGAGGCCGAACCCCCGCCCCCGGGCCGCTCCTCGTCGAGCCGCTGGAGCAGGATGCGGATCGGCAGGCCGGGCCGGGGCTCGACCACATGGAACTCGGGCCGGGAGCCCGCCCGGGACGACCAGTCGGGCAACAGGCCACTCCAGAAGGCGACTTCGGCCTCGTACGCCGTCGGCGGTACGTCGACGCACACCTGGTCCAGCCGGCTGCCGGCCACCACGGGCGGTCGGACGGTCTCCCCGTGCCACGGCACCGCGCAGAACAACTGCCCCGCGGGGGAGCGCAGTACGGCCCATCCCTCGTGCGCTGCGGCCGGCTCGGCGCCCAGCTTCAGCGCCTTCTCGACGAACCCGGGCACGTCCTCGACGGCGAAGTCGAGATGCGCGCCGCCGTCGCCGTCCGCCACCCCCTGGACCTTGACGCAGGCGTCGGCGCCCTCGGCGAGCAGCGTCACGAACTCCCCGTCCTCACCTCGGAGTTCGGACAGCGCGGTGTCCGTGACGGCGGTCCAGAACGCGCAGGCCCGCTCGAAGCGCGCGGCCGGCCGGTCGACGAACGCGTAGATCCACCGGACCGCTCCGCTCGTCGACCCGTTGATCGGTTCGCTCACCGGGGCTTCGACTCCATGAACCGCAGCATGTTCCCCGCCGGATCCCGGAACGCGCAGTCGCGGACCCCGTACGGCATGTCCATCGGTTCCTGGATCACCTCGGCGCCGGATTCCCGGACGCGGGCGAAGAGAGCGTCGCAGTCCTCGGTGGTGAAGTTGACCCCGCGCAGCACGCCCTTGGCGAGCAGTTGCTCCATCGCCTCCCGGTCGGCCGGGGAGAGGTCGGGGTTCGCCGCGGGCGGCTCCAGGACGATCGACACGTCCGGTTGCAGCGGCGACCCGACGGTCACCCACCGCATCCCCTCGTACTTGACGTCGTTGCGGATCTCCAGGCCCAGGACGTCGCAGTAGAAGGTGACGGCCTTGTCGTGGTCGTCGACGGCGATGAAACAGGTGTGCAGTCTCAGGTCCATGGGGCCAACCTAAGGTCGATCGGGGCGTTCCGTCGTCACGTCCGTCTCGGGCGTGTGTACGCCCGCGCCACGCAGGGCGGGATCTCCGCGCTCTCCTCGTGCGAGCGGGCCCGGTAGGAGCTCGGCGTCTCGCCCACCAGTTCGGTGAAGCGGGAGCTGAACGAGCCGAGCGAGGTGCAGCCGACCGCCATGCAGACCTCCGTCACGGTCAGGTCGCCGCGGCGCAGCAGGGCCTTGGCGCGCTCGACCCGGCGGGTCATCAGATAGCCGTAGGGCGTCTCGCCGTAGGCCTCGCGGAAGCTCCGCTGGAAGTGGCCCGGCGACATCAGCGCGGTGCGCGCGAGAGCGGGGACGTCGAGGGGCTCGGCGTACTCACGGTCCATCCGGTCGCGGGCCTGCCGCAGTCGTACCAGGTCCTCGAGGGTCACCACGCCAGCATCGCACGATCCTCACCTGGTGGGCGCGGGGACCTGGAACAGGCTTTGCCTTCAGTTCGCCTCCCGTATGAAAGCGCTTGTTCCCATGAGGGAATGGACCACATCACGTTCCTCGTGGCGGTCGTCATCGTCACGGCTCTGGCCTTCGACTTCACCAACGGATTTCACGACACGGCGAACGCGATGGCGACCTCCATCGCCACCGGCGCGCTCAAGCCGAAAACCGCCGTGCTGATCAGCGGAGCCCTGAACATCGTCGGAGCCTTCCTGTCCACCGAGGTCGCCAAGACGATCTCCGGCGGCATCGTGGACGATACCCTCGTCTCCCCGGGGATGATCTTCGCGGGGTTGGTCGGGGCGATCCTCTGGAACCTGCTGACGTGGCTGGTCGGGCTGCCGTCCAGCTCGTCGCACGCCCTCTTCGGCGGGCTGATCGGCGCGGTGTGGGTCGGTGCGGGCTCGCACGGCGTGCACTTCGACAAGGTTGTCGAGAAGGTACTGATCCCCGCCGTGGCCTCGCCGCTCGTCGCGGGTGTCGCCGCCCTGATCGCCACCTACTTCGCGTACAAGCTCACCGCCCGCGCCCGCAAGGACTCCGTCACCAAGGGCTTCCGGCTCGGTCAGATCGCCTCGGCCTCGCTGGTGTCGCTCGCGCACGGCACGAACGACGCGCAGAAGACCATGGGCGTCATCACCCTGACCCTGATCTCGGCGGGCGCGCTCGGCCACGACGCCGGCCCGCCGGTGTGGGTGATCGCCTCGGCCGGTCTCGCCATCGGCCTCGGCACCTACCTGGGCGGCTGGCGGATCATCCGCACCATGGGCAAGGGCCTCACCGAGATCCAGTCCCCGCAGGGCTTCGCCGCCGAGACGGCCTCCACGACCGTCATCCTCACCTCCGCCCACCTCGGCTTCGCCCTGTCGACGACCCAGGTCGCCTCCGGCAGCATCCTCGGCGCGGGCCTCGGCCGGCGCCTCGCGGAGGTCCGCTGGGGCGTCGCGGGCCGGATGGTCGCCGCCTGGCTGATCACGCTGCCCGCCGCCGCGCTGGTGGGCGGCGTCTCTGCGAGCGTGGTCAAGCACGGCGGCAACTTCGGGACGGTCGTCGTCGCGCTGGCGGGCGCCGCCGTGGCCGCGGGCATCGTCCTGCTGTCCCGCCGCAACCCGGTGCACGCGAACAACGTCAATGACGCCCACGAGGTCAACGTCCGCACCGCGCCGCCGGCCGGCGTCGGCACGGCCGCCTGAGGCAGGGGAGAGTCTCGATGCATCTGGACTGGAACGCACTCGGCCAGGTCACCGCGGTGAGCATCGGCGTCACCGTCGCCGTGGTCGTCGTCTTCGCCTTCGGCGTGCTCGGCGTCGCCCGTCTGGAGGGCGCGCGCGAGCAGGGCGGCGGCACGTCGTCGCTCGGCATGGCCCAGGCCGGGCTGTGCTTCCTCGCGTGCGCGGCCGTGGTCGCGTACGGGATCTATCTGATCGTGCCGCAGTTCCACTGAACCGGAAGGAGAACGGGATGGCGACGCCGCCCCTGCTGTCCGAGCTGGCCGACCTGAGAGTCGACTACAGCGACCACGACGACCCCGTGCTCGTCCGGCCGGACGGCAGCCCGGTCGACACCTGGCGGGAGAACTACCCGTACGGGCAGCGCATGGAGCGCAACGAGTACGACCTGCACAAGCGGCTGCAGCAGATCGAACTGCTGAAGCTGCAGAGCTGGATCAAGGAGACGGGACGCCGGCTCGTCATCGTCTTCGAGGGGCGGGACGCGGCCGGCAAGGGCGGCACCATCAAGCGGTTCACGGAGCATCTCAACCCCCGCGGCGCCCGGGTCGTGGCGCTGGAGAAGCCCACCGAGCGCGAGCTCGGACAGTGGTACTTCCAGCGGTACGTCGAACAGCTGCCGACCGCCGGCGAGATCGTCCTCTTCGACCGGTCCTGGTACAACCGGGCCGGCGTCGAGCGGGTCATGGGCTTCTGCAGCGACGACGAGTACCAGCGCTTCATGCGTCAGGCGCCGCTGTTCGAGCGGATGCTCGTCGACGACGGCGTGGACCTGATCAAGTTCTGGTTCTCGGTGTCGCAGGGCGAGCAGCGCACCCGGTTCACGATCCGTCAGATAGACCCCGTACGGCAGTGGAAACTCAGCCCGATGGACCTCGCCTCGCTGGACCGCTGGGACGACTACACAGCGGCCAAGGTCGCCATGTTCCGCGAGACGGACACGGCGTACGCGCCCTGGACGGTGGTCAAGAGCAACGACAAGAAACGGGCCCGGGTCGAGGCCATGCGCAGCGTGCTCGCCCGGTTCGACTACGCCGACAAGGACGAGGAGGTCGTCGGCGCCGCCGACCCGCGCGTCGTGGGCGCGGCGGCGGGCCTGCTGGAGGCGGGCGAGGACGACACGGCCGACGGCGCCGCCACCGGCACCGTTGCCGTCAGCTGACCCACTGACCCACTGACCCACTGACCCACTGAGCGCCCGCCCGGGCGACCTGGGACGGGGCCCGCCGGCCTGCACGGGTCAGGTCGGCCGGGCGGCCTGTTTCACGTCGCGGGCGACGGCCCAGGCGTCCCCCACCGGGCCCATGTGCCCGAGCTTGTCGGGGTTGATCACCACACGGATCGCCTGGATCCGCCCGTCGAGCACGTCGAGCGTCAGGGCCTGGAGCACCTTGCCGTCCCGGTCTCGGAAGATCGCGCCCGGCTGTCCGTTGACCTCGTGCTGCTCGAAGGTCACGTCGACGCGGGCCATCCGGGGGAAGACGGACGCGAACAGCCGGGCCACGTTCTGCGCGCCCCTGACGGCCCTGGCCAGCTGCGGGGCCTTGCCGCCGCCGTCGCCGACCACCGACGCGTCGGCGGCGAGCAGGTCCTGCAGCCCGATGACGTCGCCTTCACGGAGGGCCTCGAAGAACCGCGAGGCCAGTTCCTCCCGCTCCCTCCGGTCCGCCTCGAAGCGGGGGCGGCCCGCTTCCATGTGCCGCCGCGCCCGCACCGCGAGCTGGCGGCACGCGGCCTCCGAGCGTCCCACCGCCGCCGCGACCTCCGGGAAGCCGAACGCGAACACCTCCCGCAGCACGAACACCGCCCGCTCCAGCGGGCTGAGCCGTTCGAGCAGCAACAGGGCCGCCGTCGACACCGAGTCGGCCAGCTCGGCCGACCGCGCCGGGTCCTCGTAAGGGTCGGCGAGTAGCGGCTCCGGGAACCACGGCCCGACGTACGCCTCCCGTCGGACGCGGGCCGAGCGCAGCACGTCGATCGAGACCCGGGTCACCGCCGTCGAGAGGAAGGCCCTGACCGACCTGGGCTCGGTCGGGGAGGCCTCGTAGCGCAGCCAGGTGTCCTGGACGGCGTCCTCGGCCTCGCTCACACTGCCGAGGATCCGGTAGGCGATGGAGAACAGCAGCGGCCGCAGCTCCTGGAACTCCTCGGTCCTGGTCATGATCCGCTCACTCCTCGTGTCCAGGGACAACGTGCCGCCCGCGCTCAGCCGATGAAGGAATCGGGGCCGAAGCGACCCCACGCGACGAATGCCGCGATCGCGAGGTAGACCAGGTTCAGCGCAACCAAGCCGGTTTCGCCGAGCCGGCCGTGGGTGATCATCGCACCGACCATCAGCAGGACCCAGCAGACGGCGGTCACCGGCACCAGAACCGGTGCGACGCCGAGCGTGGCGGGCAGGATCAGGCCGGCCGCGGCCAGGAGTTCGAGGACGCCGAGCCCCTTGACGAAGCCGACGCCCACCGCCCCGGTCCAGCCGCCGCCGTGGGCCGCGGCCAGCTTCTCCTTGGGCACGAAGGCCTTGGTGACGCCACCGGCCAGGGCCACCGCGGCCAGCAGCCCGGCAGCGATCCACAGCGCGAGGTTCATCGTCCACTCCTTGATCGGGGTTGCCTGCACCCCGTACGACGAGACAGCCACCCCCGCCTGTGACATCCCCGCACACCCGGCACGGGACGGGCGGGCTCAGCCGTACGACGACTGGTGGGAGAGGGGGGCCGCCACCCGCATCGACACACCGAAGAGCCGGAGAGCCGGGCACGCCCCGCATGAGGACCACGTGACCAGCGCGGGGCGTGTCTGCAGACGTACGGCGATCATGCCCTTGATGTGCGCAGGCTCAGCGCCGTGACCGACCAGTCGAGCGCTGGTGCCAGGGGTTCCGGGGGCGGCCAGCCGTTGATCAGGGCGAGCAGGTGGACGTACCGGTCCCGGCGCGGATCGTTGGCGTTCGCCAGACGCTGCCGCAGCAGTCGGCGCAGGTCGCCGTCGTCGGGTCGGCCGAGGACGCGCGCGCAGTCCGCGGTGAGCGCCGCGACGACCTGGTCGGCCCGGGGTGACTCCGGGGCCGTCCCGGACGCGAGGGCCGCCGTCGCGTGGTCGCGGGCGAGCGCGACGACGTCCGGGCGCGGGACCCCGCAGCCGCGGTCGGACAGGTGGCCCGCGTGGTCCTCGATCGCGCGCCGAAGACTCGCGCGAAAGCCCGGGTCGAGGATCAGTTCGGCCAACTCCACCCACGCCTGAACCTGTTCGTCGGTCGGGTCGTCGGGGAGCTCGGGCGTCAAGGAGCGTCGGGGCCCGGCGTAGACGTCACCGCCGTCGAGATCCGTGAAGACGCCGGTGAGGAAGTCGTCGGTCAACCGCCGACGTTCGTCTTCGGTGAGCCGGGCCAGTCGGTGCATGCGTGCCATCTCCTCGGGGGTGTGTCCGCGCCTGGCCACGGCCGCCAGCACCGCCCGCTGCAGCCGCAGGACGCCGATCTGCACGTCCAGCGCGGCGGCGTGCTGCGCGGCGACGTCGCCGAGCGTCAGCTCCTGGTCGACGACCTGCCGTATCACGTCGAGACCGAGCCCCAGCTCACGCAGCGTCCGCACCAGCGCCAGCCGGGCGACGGCGTCCGGGCCGTAGCGGCGGTAGCCGGCGGGCGTGCGCTCGGCCGGCGTCACGATGCCGCGATCGGAGTAGAACCGGACGGTCTTGACCGTCAGCCCGGTGCGCCGCGCCAGTTCGCCGATCGAGCAGAGAGTGCCGCCGTCGCCGTCGCCGTCGCCGTCGCCGTCCATGCCCTCATCCTCGACCCTCCCCCCGGGGGAGACTCAAGCGCGGCGGCCACCAACGCCGAAAGGGGCCGGTCGTGTTCCGGACCGGCCCCTTGCGGAGGCTTTCCCCGTCCGCGGTGGTGCACCGGCCGCGGATCGGGGCGAAGGAGTGTGCCTCAGGCCTTCTTGGTCTCCCAGAAGATCCTGTCGATCTCGGCGATGAGCTCCAGGGCCTTCTCGCCGGTCTTCGGGTCCGTGGAGCCCTTGGCGGCCGACAGGGCCTTCAGGGTGTCGTTGACGAGCTCGTGCAGCTGGGGGTACTTCTCGAAGTGCGGGGGCTTGAAGTAGTCGCTCCACAGCACGGAGACGTGGTGCTTCGCGAGCTCGGCTCGCTGCTCCTTGATGACGGTGGCGCGCGCCTGGAAGTGCGGGTCGTCGTTGGCGGCCATCTTTTCCTGGACGGCCTTCACCGACTCCGCCTCGATGCGGGCCTGGGCCGGGTCGTACACACCGCAGGGCAGGTCGCAGTGTGCGCTGACCTTGACCTTGGGGGCAAACAGGCGGGAAAGCATGGAGCATTCCTTCCTCGTGATCGTCTTCTCAGGTGGGACATTACTCCCTGAGAGACGGCTTTTGGCGGGTGCCCCCATGGGCTTAGGACAAAAGTCGGGGGTCAGACTGAGACTGGTGGAGGAACGGACCGGGGAGGTGCCGGCGATGCCGGAGCTGTCGCAGGAGACCGAACAGGGGAGGGCGGCCGCGTCCTTCGGGGTGGCCGAGGTGACCGGGCCGTCCATGGTGCCCACGCTCTACCACGGGGACCAGCTGCTGGTGCAGTACGGGGCCAGGGTGCGCACCGGTGACGTCGTCGTGCTGCGGCATCCCTTCCAGCAGGACCTGCTGGTGGTCAAGCGGGCCGTCGAGCGACGGGACGGCGGGTGGTGGGTGCTCGGGGACAACGCGTACGCCGGAGGGGACAGCACCGACTACGGGACCGTGCCCGACGAGCTGATCCTCGGCAAGGTGCGGCTGCGATACCGCCCGCTGAAGCCGGGTCAGCGCTCGCCGCTGGCGCTGGTGCGCTGGGCGCTGTCCGCGGCGAGGCCCGTGACGGCCGTCCGGTCCGCCTCCAGGCGCTTGCGGGCGCGGTAGGCGGCCACGTTGGCGCGGGTCGCGCAGCGGTCGGAGCAGTAGCGCCGGGAGCGGTTGGTCGAGGTGTCGAGGTAGGCGTTGCGGCAGGGGGCCGCCTCGCACAGGCCCAGACGGTCGACGCCGTACTCCGTGAGGTGGAACGCCAGGCC
This sequence comes from Streptomyces sp. NPDC051677, assembly GCF_044453465.1. Lineage (NCBI taxonomy): Bacteria > Bacillati > Actinomycetota > Actinomycetes > Kitasatosporales > Streptomycetaceae > Streptomyces > Streptomyces sp. NPDC051677. Next base: position 64,669 of record NZ_JBITCT010000011.1, on the reverse strand, counting down.
CATCGCCGCGATGGCCGCGTAGCCCGCCGTCGCGTTCGACGGGTGGTCGGCCAGGTGCATGTGCCACAGCGGCCTGCCGTCGTCGTCGCGGAAGTCGTGGCCGGAGATCTGCGGGCTCACCGGGAACTCCAGGAGGAGGGAGTTCAGCAGGTCCACCGCGAGGGTCTCGTCGCCGCCGTCGGCCGCCTCGAAGACCGCGCGCAGCCGGCCCCGGACCGAGCGGAACCGGGTGACGTCGGCGTCGGTGGCCCGGCGGGCCGCGGACTGGTTGCCGCCGAAGAGGGCGCGGACGGCCTCGACCGAGGTCAGGGAGTCCTTGCCCCGGGCCGGCTCCTCGCTGTTGACGAGGCGCACGGCGTAGTCCGAGTAATAGGCCAGTTCCACTTGTAGTCCTTACGGTGGCGCTCTATGGTCGGGATGCGGGCGGAGTAACGGCCGTTCGTGCTTCCAGGGTATTACGTGACATACGGCGGAGGGTTGCGATGACGGACGCGCGGACGACCACGACCGGGACCGACTGGACTGCCTGGCAGCGGAGCTGGGACCGCCAGCAGGAGTGGTACATGCCCGACCGAGAGGAACGCTTCCGGATCATGCTCGACATGGTCGAGGCGCTCGTCGGACCCGCCCCGCGCGTCCTCGACCTCGCCTGCGGCACCGGCACCGTCACGGCCCGGCTGCTCGCCCGCCTCCCCGGGGCCACCAGCACCGGCGTCGACCTCGACCCGGCGCTCCTCACCATCGCCGAGGGCACCTTCGCGAAGGACGACCGCGTCACCTTCGTGACGGCCGACCTCAAGGACCCGGACTGGCCGGCCCGGCTGCCCTACGACTCCTACGACGCCGTCCTGACCGCCACGGCCCTGCACTGGCTGCACAGCGAACCCCTCGCGGCCCTCTACGGTCAGGTCGCGGAACTCGTCCGCGACGGCGGTGTCTTCATGAACGCGGACCACATGATCGACGACACGACGCCCCGGATCAACGCGGCGGAGCGCGCCCAGCGTCACGCCCGTATGGATCAGGCCAAAGCGGGCGGGGTCCCGGACTGGGCCGAATGGTGGCAGCTCGCCGCCCAGGACCCGGTCCTCGCCGCGCCGACCGCCCGCCGCTTCGAGATCTACGGCGAGCACGCCGACGGGGACATGCCCTCGGCGGCATGGCACGCGCGCGTGCTGCTCGCGCAGGGCTTCGGGGAGGCCCGGCCGGTGTGGTGCTCGCCGTCGGACACGCTGTTGCTCGCGTTGAAGTGACCGGCCTCTGCGGGCCGCCGCCCCCAGGCCCCGCCAGGCGTCCCCCAGGCCCCCGCCAGACGGCCCCAGGCCCCCGTCAGGCGTCCGGAGCTGAAAGGGGCGGTACGGGAATCCCGTACCGCCCCTTTCGCCGTCGTGCGCGCTACAGCACCTTGGACAGGAACGCCTGCGTCCGCTCGTGCTGCGGGTTGGTCAGGACCTCGCGCGGGTTGCCGGACTCGACGACCACGCCGCCGTCCATGAAGACCAGGCTGTCGCCGACCTCGCGGGCGAAGCCCATCTCGTGGGTGACGACCACCATCGTCATGCCGGACTCGGCGAGGTCGCGCATGACGTCGAGGACGTCGCCGACCAGCTCCGGGTCGAGGGCCGAGGTCGGCTCGTCGAACAGCATCAGCTTCGGGTCCATGGCCAGCGCCCGGGCGATGGCCACGCGCTGCTGCTGGCCGCCGGAGAGCTGCGAGGGGTAGTTCCCGGCCTTGTCGGCGAGGCCGACGCGGTCCAGGAGCTCCCGCGCCCGCTCCTTGGCCTGGGCCTTGCTGACGCCCTTGACCTGGATGGGGGCCTCGATGACGTTCTCCGCCGCCGTCATGTGCGGGAACAGGTTGAACCGCTGGAACACCATGCCGATGTCCCGGCGCTTCAGCGCGACCTCGCTGTCCTTGAGCTCGTACAGCTTGTCGCCCTTCTGGCGGTAGCCCACCAGGTCCCCGTCGACGTACAGACGGCCGGCGTTGATCTTCTCCAGGTGGTTGATGCACCTGAGGAACGTGCTCTTGCCGGAGCCGGACGGGCCGATGAGGCAGAACACCTCGCCGTTCTTGACCTCCAGGTCGATGCCCTTGAGGACCTCGACCAGGCCGAAGGACTTGTGGACGCCCTCCGCCTTCACCATCGCGGTCATGCCGTCCTCCTCGAGGATCCGAACAGGTTCGCCCTGATCTTCTGGAAGACCGTGGGCGGGAGGCTGCGGCTGGAACCGCGGGCGTAGTAGCGCTCCAGGTAGTACTGGAAGACGCTGAAGATGCTGGTCATGACCAGGTACCAGATCGAGGCGACGAAGAGGAGCTCCATCACGGCGTACGACGAGGAGCCGATCACCGAGGTCGAGCGCAGCAACTCGTTGTACGTCACCACGTACACCAGCGACGAGGTCTTCAGCATGTTGATGAACTCGTTGCCGGTCGGCGGCACGATCACCCGCATCGCCTGCGGGATGACGATCCGGCGCAGCGTCTTGCCGTGGCTCATGCCGAGCGCGTGCGCGGCCTCCGTCTGACCTTCGTCCACGGCCAGCAGGCCGGCCCGGCAGATCTCGGCCATGTAGGCGGCCTCGTTCAGGCCGAGGCCCAGCAGGGCGGCCATGAACGGCGTCATGACGTCCACCATCTCGTCCTTGTAGATCGGACCGAGATTCAGCACGGGGAAGATCAGCGCCAGGTTGAACCACATCAGCAGCTGCACGTACACCGGCGTGCCGCGGAAGAACCAGATGTACAGCCACGCGATGGTGCTGGTCACCGGGTTCTTCGACAGGCGCATCACGGCGAGGACGACGCCCAGGACCACGCCGAGCAGCATGGCCAGGATGCTGATCAGCAGGGTGCGGCCGGCGCCCGCGATGACCGTGGAGTCGAACAGACTGTCGGACACTGCGTGCCACTGGATGTCGCCGTTCGCGAACGCGTTGACGAGCAGCGCGAGGAGCGCGACGACGATCACGGCGCTGACCCAGCGGCCGTAGTGGCGCACCGGGATGGCCTTGATGGCCTCCGGCGGGCCGGAGAACGCAGACTCCTTCGAGACCGGCGGGGTGTCCTCGGGTGGTGCGCCCTCGGAGGACTTCTGGAGCTTGTCAGTCATGGGGACTGCCCTTCAAAGGCTTCAAGAGGTGCGGGTGGATCACTTGCCGCCGTTGACGGCGGCAGCCTTGATCGCGCCGCTCTGGGCGCCCCACTTCTCCAGCACCTTCTGGTACGAGCCGTCCTTGATGATCGCGTCGACGGCCTCCTTGAGAGCGTCGCGCAGCTGGGTGTTCTTCTTGTCGACGACGATGCCGAACGGGGCGGCCTCGTACTGCTCGCCGACGACCTCGAAGCTGTTGCCGCCGTCGGCCTTGCGGGCCAGGTCCACCGCGACCGGGTAGTCGTTGACGCCGGCCACGGCGCCGCCGGACTTCACGCGGGTCTGCGCCTCGGTGTCGTTGTCGAAGGACTCGATCTTGAGGGCCGCCTTGCCGCCGCCCGTGCAGGTCTTGGACTGCGCCTGCAGGGCCTCCTCGTACGTGGTGCCCCGCTGCACGGCCACCGTCTGGCCGCAGAGGTCCTCGATGGACTTGATGCCCTTCGGGTTCCCCTTCTTGACGTAGATGGCGGTGCCGGCGGTGAAGTAGTCGACGAAGTCGACGCCCTCGCCCAGCTTCTTGCCCTTGTCGTCCAGGCCTTCCTGGCGCTGCTTGTTGTCCGTGATCGACGACATGGCGATGTCGTAGCGGCCGGTGTTGACGGCCGTGATCAGGCCGTCGAAGGCGCCCGAGGTGAACGTGAACTTGACGCCCAGCTGCTTGCTGAGCGCCTCGGCGATGTCGGGGTCGACGCCCACGATCTTGCCGGCCTCGACGGACTCCATCGGGGCGTACTCGGCGTTGGTGCCGACCTTGATGACACCCGCCTTCTGGATGTCGGCCGGGAGCTTCGAGAACAGGGGGGCCGCGCCGCTGCTGCTCGACTCCGAGGTGCTGCTGCCGCCGCTGTCGGTCTGGTCGCCGCAGGCGGTGAGCAGCAAGGCGCCCGCGACCGCGAGGGATCCGACCGCTGCCAGGCGGGTGCGCGCGGCGGTCGTGCGACGGGTGGAGCTTGCGGTCATGGTGGGTTCCTCCGGCGGATGGATGGAGATGCCGATGGGTCGACAAATGCCGATGGGTCGACGAGAACACACACCTTTGGGTGTCGCGACCTCGTGTGATTACGGCATCTTGCCATTCGGACTGCGGCAATCAGGGGGCCACCCATGTCAAAATCGGATAACGGGCGACCCCCGAACCGCATCACTCCGGTACATCACGACCGGACGGAGCCGGACCATCTGCGGGAATCTCCCGTTCCGGCCGAAAGATCTTCGGTTCCTCACATCATGTGATCGTTTGGGTGTGTCCCCTGTGGCATGAGTCATGTCACACGCGTGCCGATCGCCGTGTCGCTCACCATGTCACTCGTGGCGACCACTGTCGAAGGTCGACAGAGCGAGGGATGTGACCTTGCACGGAATGGACTCGTCGGCCGTGGTCTCCGTCCGGTAAGAAGGTTTTTTACACCCCTCATCCGGGGCTCAGGGCGCGTGTGCGGCGCGCCCGACGCGCAGGCGCCCGTACGTATCACCTCGTGGGCCCTGTGCGATGCCCGCCCACTTCTCAATCAGGAGTGGCCACCCTCAAAAACCATGAACACCTAAGGGGTAAGACACAGTGGCAGCGGAGATCGTCAATCCTCGCAGCGAAAGCGCCGACCGAGCGGGCCAGGAGGGTGGTGCGGAGCCCCTCGACCCGTTCGACCCGGTCTTCGCGCTGCACCGTGGCGGGAAGATGGCCGTGCAGGCCACCGTCCCGCTCCGCGACAAGGACGACCTGTCCCTCGCTTACACGCCCGGCGTCGCGCGCGTGTGCACCGCGATCGCGGAGCAGCCGGAGCTGGTGAACGACTACACCTGGAAGTCGTCCGTCGTCGCCGTCGTGACCGACGGCACGGCCGTCCTCGGGCTCGGGGACATCGGCCCGGAGGCCTCCCTTCCGGTCATGGAGGGCAAGGCCATCCTCTTCAAGCAGTTCGGCGGGGTGGACGCGGTTCCGATCGCGCTCGCCTGCACGGACGTCGACGAGATCATCGAGACCGTGGTGCGGCTCGCTCCCTCGTTCGGCGGAGTCAACCTGGAGGACATCTCGGCGCCGCGGTGCTTCGAGATCGAGCGTCGGCTCCAGGACGCGCTCGACATCCCGGTCTTCCACGACGACCAGCACGGCACGGCGATCGTGACGCTGGCCGCGCTGCGCAACGCCGCGCGGCTGAGCGGTCGGGGCATCGGTGAGCTGCGGGCCGTCATCTCGGGCGCCGGCGCGGCCGGTGTCGCCATCGCCAGGATGCTGGTCGAGGCCGGTATCGGGGACGTCGCGGTCGCCGACCGCAAGGGCCTCGTCTCGGCGGACCGGGAGGACCTCACCGACGTCAAGCGCGAGCTGGCCTCCTTCACCAACAAGGCCGGGCTGAGCGGATCGCTGGAGGACGCGCTGGCCGGCGCCGACGTCTTCATCGGCGTCTCCGGCGGCACGGTCCCGGAGGAGGCGGTGGCCTCGATGGCGGAGGGCGCGTTCGTCTTCGCGATGGCCAACCCGAACCCCGAGGTGCATCCGGACGTCGCCCACAAGTACGCGGCGGTCGTCGCCACCGGGCGGTCGGACTTCCCCAACCAGATCAACAACGTGCTGGCGTTCCCGGGGATCTTCGCCGGGGCGCTGCAGGTGCGGGCGTCGCGGATCACCGAGGGCATGAAGCTCGCGGCGGCGGAGGCGCTGGCCGGGGTCGTCGGGGACGATCTCGCGGCGGACTACGTGATTCCGTCGCCGTTCGACGAGCGGGTCGCTCCCGCGGTGACCGCGGCGGTCGCCGCCGCCGCTCGTGCCGAAGGGGTGGCCCGGCGCTGACGTGAGCTGGGGGTGGCCACGTCCCTCCGGGCGGAGCCACCCCTCTCGCCCACCGACCCGCCCGCCCGGGTGATGACAGGGCGCCGTGCCCGGGGGCTGCCGCCCGCCCCCGCTCCGGCCCTGAACGGGCCTCGTCCTCGAACGCCGCACCGGCCGACTTTTGCAAGAGGGCGTGTCTCACAGCGGCCCCCGGTTTCGCCCACCCCGCCCGCGGCCTATCGTCGGCTGCATGTTCGCCGCCTACGCCGCCCGCATCGACCGCGATCAGCCGCTTTCCGGACTGGAGTTGGGGGAGCTCCCGGCCCCCGAGTCCCGGCCGGGCTGGAGCACCGTCCAGGTCCGGGCCGCCTCCCTCAACCACCACGATCTCTGGTCGCTTCGGGGCGTCGGCCTCCCGGAGGACCGGCTGCCGATGATCCTCGGCTGTGACGCCGCCGGGATCGACGAGGACGGCAACGAGGTCGTCCTGCACTCCGTGATCGGGCAGACCGGGCACGGGGTCGGGCCGAAGGAACCCCGGTCCATCCTCACCGAGCGCTACCAGGGCACCTTCGCCGAGCAGGTCGCCGTGCCGACCTGGAACATCCTGCCCAAGCCCAAGGAGCTCTCCTTCGAGGAGGCCGCCTGTCTGCCCACGGCCTGGCTGACGGCGTACCGGATGCTGTTCACCAACGCGGGGGTGCGCCCCGGTGACTCCGTGCTCGTCCAGGGCGCCGGCGGCGGTGTCGCCACCGCGGCGATCGTCCTCGGCAAGGCCGCCGGGCTGCGGGTCTTCGCCACCAGCAGGGACGAGGCCAAGCGGAAGCGGGCGCTGGAACTCGGCGCCGTCGAGGCGGTGGAGCCCGGTGCGCGGCTGCCCCAGCGGGTGGACGCCGTCATCGAGACCGTCGGGGCGGCCACCTGGTCCCACTCGGTGAAGTCGCTGCGGCCCGGCGGCACGCTCGTCATCTCCGGCGCCACCAGCGGTGACCGGCCCTCGCACGCCGAGCTCACCCGGATCTTCTTCCTGGAGCTGAAGATCGTCGGCTCCACCATGGGCGCCAAGGACGAGCTGGAGGACCTGCTCGCCTTCTGCGCCGCGACCGGTGTCCGCCCCGTCATCGACGAGGTGCTGCCGCTCGACCGGGCGCGCGAGGGCTTCGAACGGCTCGCGTCCGGCGACCACTTCGGCAAGATCGTGCTCACCCACGGCTGACGGCTTCGCCGTCTGCCGCTCTGTCCGCTCCGAGGCGGGCCCGGGCATCCGGGCCCGCCTTTCGCGTGCCGCTCTCGTCAACTGCGGTTGACGCGCCCCTCATGTCAACGTAAGTTGACATCATGACCGAAGCAACGGATCTCGCCGAGCGGGCCGGCGACCGCGATCCACGGGTCGGCCTGCGTGCCGTCGCCGCACTGCGCCGGCTGCTGGAGCAGCTGGAAGGGGTGCAGGTGCGCAGTGCGCGCAACCAGGGCTGGTCCTGGCAGGAGATCGCCGCGGAACTCGGGGTCAGCAGGCAGGCCGTGCACAAGAAGTACGGGAGGCAGTGATGTTCGAGCGGTTCACGAAGGACGCCCGGGCCGTGGTGGAGGCGGCGGTGACGCATGCCGAGCGGGCAGGGGCGGAGCGGGTCGAGGAGGCGCATGTGCTGCTCGCGCTGCTCGACCGTGAGGGCAGCCGCGGCTCGTTCGCGCTGGCCTCGCTCGGGCTGCCGGCGGGCGGGCGTGAGGGCGTCGTACGGGATCTGGTCGAGGTCCGCCGCCGGGGCGGACTCTCCCGCGCCGACGCGGACGCCCTCTCGGGGCTGGGCATCGACGTCTCGGAGATCGTCTCGCGGGTCGAGGAGACGCACGGGGAGGGGGCGCTGGCCGCCGAGGGCGGCGGAGGCCCGGGTGGACGGTTCCTGAATCGACGGCCCTTCGACCGCGGGGCCAAGGACCTGCTCACCGACACGCTGCGCATCGCCGTGGGCCGCCGCGAACGGTCCATCGGCGACGAGCACCTCCTGCTCGCCCTGACCGCCCGCCGCGGCGCCCCGTCGGAGATCCTCGCCGACCACGGCGTCACCTACAGCTCCGTCACGCGGGTGCTGGACGGAGCTGCCGGCCCCGGCCCGACGGAGCCCGAGGCCAAGGCCGGCTGAGGAGCCGGGGCCGGGCGGCCGGAGGCCCGTGAGCTGGGCGGGGGTGGCCGGTGGCCGGTGGCCGGTGGTCAGAGTTTCGGGGCTCGGAGTATCACCCCGATGTGGGCCGCCGCCGTCGACAGGTGGCGGCGGGCCTCGCGGAGCTGCTCGCCGGTGACGCCCTGGTCGCGGGCCGCGTCACGGATGTCGTCCCGGAAGCGGTCGAGGAGACGGTCCAGGTCGCGGGCCGGGTCGCCGCTGGAGTCCTCGTGGGCCCAGGCCGGTTCGTAGTCGGCGGGGAAGTCCTCCGGGGTGTGGGAGTACTCCGGGGTGTCGGAGTACTCCGGACGCTCGGTCGCCGCGGACTGCCCGGAGGTCGCCGAGCCCGTGGTCGCCGTGGTCGCCGTGGTCGTCGTGGTCGTCGTCGGGCCCGGGTGGCCGAAGCCGAAGTCCTTGCCGTACTCGCGTCCGAAGTCCTTGCCGAACTCCCCGAACTCCTTGGCGAGTTCGGTCAGGCCCTCGCGGACGCCCGTCGGCCAGTCGCCCCGCGCGAAGTGGTCCTGGACCTGTTCCTGCACTCGGCGCGCGATGCGCTGCACCTCTTCCTGGGCCTGGGACCGGGCCCGGTCCTGTGCCTCCTTGGCCTGGCGGCGGGCTCGCTGGGCCTCCTCGCGGGCGCGGCGGCTCTCGTCCTTGGCCCGGCGCGCCTGCTCCTTCCACTCCTGCTTGACGCGACGCATCTCCTCCTTGGCGGCGCGCCACGCCTCCTTGTCGCCGTACTCCCCGAAGTCCCCGTACCCGCCGGGCTGGGTGTGCTCGCCGTGTTCCGCGGCGCCCGGACGAGTGCCGGGACGAGTGCCCTGGCGGGTCTCCGAGGCCGCCGCCCGCATCTCGCGCCGCAGATCGCCGGCCGCGCCGCGCACGTCGGCCCGGATCTCCGCGGCCAGCTCGGCGACGGACTCGCGGATCTCCAGCTCCAGGTCGGCCAGTTCGCCGCTGCGGTCGGCCAGTTCGGCCCGGCCCGCGTCGGTGATGGCGTACACCTTGCGTCCGCCCTCGGTGGTGTGGGTGACCAGGCCCTCGGCCTCCAGCTTGGCCAGGCGGGGGTACACCGTGCCCGCCGACGGCGCGTAGAGCCCCTGGAAGCGCTCTTCGAGGAGACGGATCACCTCGTAGCCGTGGCGCGGCGCTTCGTCCAGGAGCTTCAGCAGGTAGAGACGGAGACGGCCGTGGGCGAAGACGGGAGGCATGTCAGAGCACCTTCTTTTCGGTCGTGCTGTCGGCCGGACCGCCGGAGGAGCTCTCGCCGCCCGGGCCGGAAACGGCATTGTCCCCCTCGTCGTCCGCCGGCGGCCTCCGGAGCAGGGCGATCGAGCCGGAGACCGTCGTCGCCTTGAGCCTGCCGTTGCCGGCGCCCAGGCGGCCCGTGATGCGCTTGGCGCCCCACTGGCCGCTGACCCGGAGGTCCTCGAAGGCGTTGGAGACCGAGCCGCTGGCGGTGTTCGCCTCCACCTGCGCGTCCGCCGGGTGGGGCAGCCGGATGGCGATCTCGCCCGAGACGCTGGTCAGGTCGATGTGCGTGGGCCGGCTCGTCGGGTCGAGGTCGACGATCATCGACCCGCTCACCGAGTCGGCCTTCACGGAGGAGCCCGCCTCGACCACGGTCAGGTCGCCCGAGACGGAGTTGAAGCGCAGGTCGCCGGTGAGGGCCTGGGCCTCCACGCTCCCCGACACGGTGTCCGCGCGGACCGGGCCGGCGAGCCCCACCAGGGTCGTGTCCCCGTTGACCCCCCTCACCTCGGCGCGGCCGTCGATGCCGGAGACCACCGCCCCGGCGCTCACCACGCCCACCTCCACGCGGGTGCCGGCCGGCACGGCGAGCGAGACGACGGCGCTGCGCCGCCAGCCCTTGCGGTCGAGCCACTTGAGGAAGCCCTTCCAGGGCAGGTCCTCGTACGCCACCGTCAAAGTGCCCTCGCGATGGCTCACCACCAGGGGCGGTCCCTCGATCCGGGAGACCTCCAGACGGGCGGGGCCCTCCTCGGCGCCCACCACGTTCACGGTGCCGTCGACGATGCGTACGTGCAGTTCGCTCACGGGCTCGTCGAAGGAAAGCTTCCTCGGCTCGGCGACGGACCACTCGGACATGGTGCGGACCTCCTCAACGGCACACGACACGACACGCCATATCGCGTCTCCCGTGAAACACGATATATCGCGGGAGGGGAAAGTCAAGACACTCGTTCCGGTGATCGGACATGCCGAAGGGGCGCCCCGGAGGACGCCCCCTGTGTCCGGTCTGCCGGTCTGCCGGTCTGTCGGTCTGTCGGTCTGCTGCCCTACTCGTCGTCCTCGTCGTCGTCCAGCCGGGCCAGCCAAGTCGCCAGGCGCTCCACCGGCACCTCGAAGTCCGGATTCAGGTCGACGAACGTCCGCAGCTGCTCGGCGAGCCACTCGAAGGTGACCTCCTCCTCGCCGCGCCGCTTCTCGAGTTCCTCGATTCCGCGATCGGTGAAGTACATGGATCGTGCTCCGTGGGTCGGTCGTAGGGATGGGCATCCGTTGCTCAGAGTCTCAGCGACTCTCAGCAATCCAGGCATTTCTGTCTAGAAGGTCCGTGGCGGTGTCACCAGAGCGCGAGTTGCGCTTCGGTGTCCTGACGACAGTCTCCCGTTTCCTTCTGCCGCTGGTGCGGCAGGGTTGCGCCACCTGCCCGCCCGCCTCGGCCGGTGTTCCGGTCGGGGCGTTGGCGGCGGGTCTCACGGTCGGCTCCACGGGGCTTCGGCACCGTGTCGGTGCCCTGGTCTCCGGCCACTCCGGTACCAGTGGTGCAGGCCGCCGCGAGGGCGACCACGTTGCGGGCTGCGTTCTCGTCCCGGTCCATCACAAGCGGGCACTCGTCGCAGTCAAAGACTCGGACGTGCAGCGGCAGCTTGGCTTTCGTTGCGCCGCAGTTCGAGCAGGTCTTGGAGGAGGGGTACCAGCGGTCGGCGACGATGGTGGGGCAGGCGATCCGTCGGCCCTTGTAGGTGAGCTGACGCCGAATCTCCCCGAATCCGGCATCGGCCACTCGGCGGGCGAGCCGTTTGTTGCGGAGCATTCCGGCGACGTTGAGGTCTTCGACCACCACGGTGCCGTACTCGGCGCGTACGCGGGTGGTGAGTTTGTGCAGGGCGTCCGTGCGCAGGTTCGCCACCCGGTGGTGGATCTTGTTGCGCTCGGCGTTGGCCTTCTCCCATCGTCTCGACGGCTTCTGGCCCGTCCTGCGGTCCGGTCCCTGCCGTCGGGAGGCTCGGCAGGAATGGAACCGCAGCAGTTTGAGGGCGCCGTACAGGTGCTTCGGGTTCGGCTCGTAGCGGATCTCGCCGGAGCTGTCGGCCAGTACCGCCAGGTGTTTCACACCCAAGTCGATCCCGACCGCACTGTCCGGCCGGTCGACGCGGGTGATCTCCCGGGCGGTCTCGACCTGGAGGAGACGAACCAGCGGCCGCGCTCGTGCCGGACGGTTGCGGACAGGATGCGCGCCGTTCCGGCCCGGAGGCGGGCCAGGAGCTTGGCCGTGGCCGGAACTTTCCGCTCACTCGGCAGCCTCACCCCCCGCTTCGAAGATCCCCTCACCGCACCCAACGAGCACCGCTCGCAAAGGTCACGTATTCGATGAGGGAACACCCGTTTCCGTCCCGGCAGGCAAAGACCCGGGCCCCTACCAGGCAGGGCACGCCATGACGCACAGTCCCAGTCGGGGAACTTCACGCCATCACGACACAAGTCGAGAGGAGCTGAGGCGCACTGAAGGATTGCTCAGCAGTTTTCAGCCCCCCCACGGGGGAAGGACCCTTGTTCCTGCGAGGGAGGGGACAGAAAAAGGATAGGCGCTGGGGGACCGGGAAAAACGGGGGAGTGTCGTGAGCGGCGGGGGGAGTGGCATGACGGGTGAGGACGTGACGCGGGTAGCGCGCATCGCGCTGCCGGACGGGACGCCCGTGTGGGCGAGGATCTCGGGGGCCGGGGAGCTGTCCGCTCCGTCCGGTCGGCTGTCGTACAGCGACACCGGTTTCGCCGAGCGGGTGGAGGCGAGCGTGGAGAGCCTGCACGCGCTCGTCACGGGGGTCGCACGGTCGCTGGCGGAGCCGCTGCGCGCGGTGCGGCCCGACGAGGTGAGCGTCGAGTTCGGCATCGAGCTGACCGCCAGGGCGGGGAAGGTCGTGGGCCTGCTCGCCGACGGCGAGGCCAAGGCCGGCATCACGGTCACCCTCACCTGGAACAGCGGACCGCCGGACCTCGACGCGCCACCGGACGACGATCCCCCGTCACCCCCGTCACCTCCGTCACCTCCGCCCTTGGCCGCGGATCCACGCGCGCGTGGCGGCTCATCGTCCGGCACGGGCGGGGGCCCGCGCGCGGGCGCGTCACCCGGCGCGCCGATGCACGGGGGCGGCGAGGGCGCCGTCGGCGGGGGCGGGGCATGACGGGCGGGCACGCCCCGGGCGCATCAAACGCGTTCGATGCGGCCCGCCGTGCACTCCGTGGACTCGTCGTGGCGGCGACCGTGCGCATTCATCGCCCGGTGGTCGGGTATGCCCTGGAGGAGCCCGACACGTTCCTCGGGAGCGGTTTCTTCATCGCCCCGAACTGGGTTCTGACCTGCGCACATGTGGCCTGCGGCGGGGAGGGGGGCGAGGTCGCGGTGGTCTATGAGACGGCGCCCGGGCGGGGCACGTCGACCGCACCCGGCAGGGTGGTGGCGACGCTCCCCGACCGTGCCGAGCGGGCCGTGCCGGCCGGCAACTGGCCGGCCCCGGACCTCGCGCTGGTGCAGCTGACCGAGCCCGTCGACGACCACGAGTGCGTGTACGTCTCCGAGCGCCCGGCCGCCTATTACGGCGAGGGCCGGGTGCTGTACGCCGGCTGGACCGAGAACGAGGGCCGCTTACAGATCCTCGACGGGACGCTCACCGTGCAGGGCACCATCGGCGGCTGGTCGTCGGACGTGCAGATGCGGCTCGGCGACAACGACCTGCCGTACGGCGTCTCGGGCGGCCCGGTGATCGACCCCGTGCGCGGCGAGGTGATCGGCGTCCTGAAGGCGCGCTCGGACCACCGGCCCGGGGGCACGTCCACCGGGATCGAGCAGTTGCGGACCCTGCGGGTCCCGGCGGAGGCCGTGCCCGCCGAGCACAGCGACCTGTACCAGGCGGTCTGCCACGCGCACGACCGCTACCACCGCGACCGCCAGCGCCACCCGGCCTCCCGGCGCCAGACCTGGACCGACGTGCAGGGCCGGCTCGGCGCGCGGCCCGGCCGCACCCTCAGCCCGGACGAGCGGATCCAGCTGCTGGGCCGGCTCGCCGAACTCCCGCCGCCCGAGAGCACCCGCGGCCTGCTGGACATCCTCGACTCCCTCCCCGACTTCCAGGCCCCCACCCCGCTGCCCGCGCCGCGCGGCTGGCGCGACGGCCTCGGGGCGCTGTACGAGAGCGCGAGTGACGACGGGGCGCTGGAGCTCGTGCTCGACTACGCGATGCGGGCGATGTCCGCTCCCCGCCCGTTCGTCGTGCCCAGCACCCCGGACGCGGAGAAGGCGCTGTGGGTGTGGGTGTGGCAGACCGCGCAGCGGCTCAGCGCCCGCTACCGGTCGGGCCTCGCCGAGCAGCGGATCGAGCGGCTGCGCCGCCGGGACGAGGCCGAGCGCCGGGCGGGCGGTCGGCCGGGGCACGACGCCCCCGACACGATCTCCGGTGAGCCGGGCGGCTCCGGCGGCCGGCGGGGGCATCACCGGCGGGCCGACGCACGCGCGCGTGCCCGAGCCGTCGGCAGTGCGGGCCGTCCGTCCGCCCTGCTCGAACTGGTGCGGCGCGGCTGGGAGCCGGACCGCTGCGACTGGTCGGTCTCGGTGTCCACGCCCGGCGGCGCCGTGGTCCGGCTGCACGAGGCCGAGCGCACGCCGCTGGCCGACCTGCCCGCGCACGTCGCCGGCCCGCTCGCGGAGGCGTTCCGGCACTGCGACGAGCCCGGCAGGCCCGCGCTCCTGCAGGTGGCGCTGCCGCACGCGCTGCTCGGCCTGGAGGTGGACACCTGGCAACTCCCGCCCGACGAGGAGCCGTTGGGCGCACAGCGGCCCGTCGTCGTGCGCTGTGCCGACCGCGACCGGCTGCCCGACGAGGCGTACGGAGAGGCCGGCAGCGACGGCTACGGGATCGGCGAGGGCGACGCCGAATCCGAGGAAAGCGACGACGAGGGCGACGTCGACGAGGAGCGACGGGCCCGCTGGCGCTGGCTGCACGCGCACCGTGCCAGGGCCGAAGTCCTGGACTGCGACGAGGGGTTGCGCAAACCGGTGCCGACCGTGGAGCAGTTGCGCGCCCTGGCGCACGGCACCGTCCCGGTGCTCTGCCGGTACGGCGACCTCCGGTACGAGGACGACGCGGAGGCGCTCGCCCGGATCGTGCTCGGCGGGTACGGCGTGGCCCTGTGGCGCAGGCGGCGCGGCCGACCCGACGCCGTCTGCGGGGAGTTCCACCGCGGCACGATCGACGAGATCGCCGAACCGCCCAGCGTGCAGCACCTCCCCGAGGTCGTGCACGATCTGCGGATGCGGCTGCGCGCGGGCCGCACGGAGTCCTTCTGGGCGGACGGCGTGGCCCTGCTGTACGACGACCCCCACCAGCCGCTCCCCGGAACCGGTGACCTGCTGGAGGCCCCTTGAGCACACCCGCCCGCGGGGCCGGCCGGCCCCTTACCAGTCACCCTCAGGATGGATAACGTGATGCACGTTCGGACGGCCGCGGCGGTGGACGAGTGACGAGGACCGGATCATGACCGAATCCAGTGAGTGGCTCATCTACCGAGGCGCCGGCGAACCGCACGACGGCCTGGAGCGGCTGCCCGACCCGCCCCCGTGGCGGGACTTCACCAGCCGTGACGCGGCCGGGTCCGGCGACGGCTCCGAGGACCGCAGGCTCGGCGCGCACCGACACCTGGCGGAACTGCACCGGCCGGGCGCCGAGGAGCTGGAGATGATCAACGCGGCGCTCTATCTGCGCCGCCCCCTGCTCGTCACGGGCAGCCCCGGCGCGGGCAAGAGCACCCTCGCGCACTCGGTGGCGTACGAACTCGGCCTCGGCAACGTGCTGCGCTGGTCCATCGTCAGCCGGTCGGCGCTCCAGGACGGGCTCTACCACTACGACGCCATCGCCAGACTGCAGGACGTGCAGATCGCCGCACAGGGCGGGTTCGGCTCGGCGGCGGGCACGCCGGGCGCGGTCGAGGGCATCGGCAGCTACATCCGGCTGGGCCCGCTCGGCACCGCGCTGCTGCCCTCCGACACCCCGCGCGTGCTGCTCATCGACGAGCTGGACAAGAGCGACATCGACCTGCCCAACGACCTGCTGAACGTCCTGGAGGAGGGCGAGTTCGCGATCCCCGAGCTGGAGCGCATCGCCGACCGGCTGCCGGACGGCGAGGCGGAGGTGCTGACCGCCGACGGGGTGAAGGTCCGGGTCCGCGACGGCCGGGTACGCTGCCGTGCCTTCCCGTTCGTGGTGCTCACCAGCAACGGCGAGCGGGACTTCCCGGCTCCGCTGATGCGCCGGTGCATCCACCTGGAGCTGGGGCGCCCCGACCACAACCGGCTCGCCACCTTCGTCCGCGCGCATCTCGGTGACGAGGCGGCGCGCGCGGGGGACGATCTGATCACCCGGTTCCTGGAGCGCTCGCGCAGTGAACTCCTCGCGGCGGACCAGCTGTTGAACGCGATCTACCTCACCGACGCGGCCGCGCCGCCCAGCCGTGACCGCCTGGCCGACCTGCTCATCCAGCGACTCGACCGCCCGAGGTGAGGGCCTGATGCCCGACGCAGCGGCCCGTCACGGCCCCGTCCCGCCCGACGGGCGCCGTCCCGACACCCCGTCCGCCACGGCGCACGGCGGTGATCCGCTCGCCGAACTCGTCACGCGGCTGCGTGAGATCGGGCTCGATCCCGATGTGCGGCAGCTGTGCGACGCGCTGTGGCTGGCGCGCTGGACCCGGCCCGTGGAGACCCCCGACCAGGAGGACCCGCCCACCGGGACCGACGGGCGGCCCAAGCCCCGGCCCGACGGCCGACGCGACCGGGACGGGGACGGACGGTCGCCCGAGGACCGCCCCGAGCGGCCCGAGCGGCCGGCGCAGGACGTGGGGGCCGACGGGCGGGTGAGCCTGTACCCGGTGCCGCAGGACGGCGTGCCGCGGGCCCGTGGCACGGGCCGGGCCGCCGCGCTGCCGGTCGGCGTACCCGCCGCCCCCGCACTGCCCTCCCCGCTCGAACTCCAGCGCGCATTACGGCGGTTGCAGCGCTACCGGAGCCCCGCCCCGCCGCTGCGCACGGAGCTGGACGAGACGGCTACGGCCGAGCGCAGCGCGCAGGCGGGCGGCCTGATCCTGCCCGTCCACCGTGCCGTCACCCGGGCCGACGCCCGGCTGCAACTGGTCCTGGACGCCTCGTCGTCGATGCGCGTGTGGGACCGGCTCTTCGTCGAACTGCAGCAGGTTTTCTGCCAGTTGGGCGCCTTCTCCGACATCCAGGTCAGCCATCTGCACCAGGGCCCCGACGGCGAGCCGGCCGTCAGCCGCAGCGCCGACGCCTACGCGGCGCCGCTGCACTCCACGGACCGGCTCAGCGATCCCACCGGTCGCCGGATCGTCCTGGTCGTCAGCGACTGCGCGGGCCCCCTGTGGCACAGCGGTCACGCGCACCGGCTGCTGCACCACCTCTCCCGGCAGGGCCCCGTCGCCGTGCTCCAGCCGCTGCCGCAGCGCCTGTGGCACCGCACCCGACTCCCCGTCGTCTTCGGCGAGTTGAGCCGCGGCGAGTCACTCGGCGGAGCCGCCGCCCTGCGCGTGCGGACCCCGGCCGGCGTCCCCCCGGAGGCCCGGCGGGGAGCGCTGCCCGTGCCGGTGCTGCCGCCGGAGCCGGTGGCCCTCGGCGCCTGGGCCAGGCTGCTGTCCGGGGCCGGCGCCGGGCCGGTGCCGGGCGCCGTGGGCTGGGTGCGCGCGGACCAGCCGCCCGCCCCGGCCGCGCGCGCGGACCGGCGGCGCACGCCGTTCGAGCGGGTCAGCCGGTTCAGCTCCAGCGCCTCCCCGGCCGCCGGTCGCCTCGCCGTCTACCTGGCCGCCGCACCCCTGTGCCTGCCCGTGATGCAGCTCGTGCAGCGCACCATGCTGCCCGACTCGGGTCCCTCCGAACTCGCCGAGGTGCTGGTCGGCGGGCTCGTCACCCGCGCCTCGGAGGAGTACTCGGGCGACGGCGCCCAGTGGTACCGCATCGAGCCGGACGTCCGTGACGCCCTGCTGTCCCGGCTCGGCCGCGACGAGGCCATGCTGGTGCTCAAGCACTGCTCGGAGTACATCGAGCAGCGCTTCGGCAAGGGCGGCCCCAACTTCCCGGCTCTCGCCCTGGCCCAGCTCGGCGACGCCGGCGCGGGCCGCCCGTACGCCCCCACCGCCCGCCCCGCGGACCACGGCGACAACGGCGGCCACGGCGACGATGCCTCCGTGCCGCAGCCGTTCGCCGAGGTCGCGGCCCGCGTCCTGCGCCGGTTCATGCCGCTGCCCGACCAGTTCGCGACGTACGACGGGCAGCCGGAGGCGGGACAGGCCGCGGACCGGCCGACGCACCAGGCGGTCCGCCGGGCCCGCCGGCTGATCGAGCGCTTCGACAGCGAGGGCATGGTCCAGGACGTCATCGACGCGGTGCAGCTGCTGCGCGGCGCCACCGAACACGAGCGGCCGGTCGGCGCGGACCCCGAACTGTGGGCCGAGTACGCGCACTGCACCCTGCGCCTGTGGGAGGTACAGGGCGGCGACGACCTGCTCCAGGAGGCCGAGGCGGCCGCGGAACGGGCGGCCGCCCACCCGCGCCGGCTGCACGAACGGGCCGTCCTGGCCCGGGTGCTGCACGCCGCCGCGACCGACCGCAGGCGACGCGGCGACCGGACCGGCGCCCTCGACCTGCTGCGTCGCGCCGACCGCGAGTACGCCGTGGCCTGCGCGGCCCCCGACCTCGACGAGAACGAGGCGCTGAAACTCACCCTGGAGCGGGTCCGCGCTCTGGAGGCGCAGTGGCGGCTCGGCGGGGACAGCGCGCTGCTCCAGGGCGCCGTCGGCATGCTGGAGGCCTTCGCCGACGTCTGGCCCGACCGGCGGCTGCGCCCGCCCGAACTCCCCCTGGAACACGGCCGGATCCTGCTGCGCCTCTCCGGCGCCACCGTCGACCCCGTCCAGGCCCGCCTCTACGCCGAGCAGGGCGCGCAGTCGCTGCGCAACGCCCTGGACACCGCCGTCGAGCCGTACACCGCCGAGTCGGCCCGCGCGCGGGTACGCATCCTCCTCGACCTGGTCGACGCGCTGCTCCAGGCGGGCGGCCCGCTGGACGACGCCCAGGACCGGGTCGACGAGGCCCTCGCCCTGGTCCGCGAACAGGGCCAGCGGGCGGCGTTGCTGGTGCGGGCCGGCCGGATCGCCGTGGCCCGCTACGCCGAGTCGGGCGAACCGGTGGACCTGGAGACGGCGGCGGAGCGCTTCGCGCTGGCCGCCCAGCGCATGTCCCGCGACGCGCCCGCGCACGCCGACGTCCTCGCCGAGTGGGGCGAGGCGCTGCTGCGGCTGGCCGGACTTCCGTACGCGCGCGCCCAGAGCATGCTGTCCCCGGCGATCCGCGTCCTGCGGGACTGCCGGATGGAGACCCCGGCGGGCAGCCGCCAGGTCGCCCACCGGCTGCTGCTGCTCGGCCGCGCGCTGATGCTGCGCTACCGGGCCCGCGGGGACCGCGTCGACCTGCGTGAGGCCGAGCACCTGTTCGGCCTCGCGGCGGCGGAGGCGGACGATCCGCTGCTGGCCGCCCGTTGCCGCCTCGACCTCGGCCAGGTCCAGTTCGAGGCCTACCGCAGCCTGCGCCGTCCGGCCCGCCTCGACCTCGCCGTCGACGCGTTCCGGGACGCGGCGGAGGCGGCCCGGGAGGCGGAGGGGTTGGCCGAAACCGACCGTCGACGCCAGGAGGCCGTGGTGCTGTGCGCGCAGGCGCACCACTGGCGGGGTAGGTCTTATGAGGCGGCCGCGCGGCCACGCGCGGCCCGGGACGCCTACCGCGCCGCCCGCGCGGAGTGGTCGCGGCTGCCGGACGGCAGCCTGGTCGCCGAGGGGCCGACGCCCGCCGAGACGGCGGAGCGGCTGGCAGCGCTGGAGCGGGCGACGTGAACGGGGCAGAGCCGAGAGGGGCGGGGCATGACCGTACGGGACGAGTTCGCGGGGGTGACGGCGGCGCCGGGGGGCTCCGACGCCGTCGGGGAGCCGTTGCCGGACCTGCTGGAGCTGGATCTGACGGAGCTGGCGACGATCGGGCATCCCGTGCTGCGTGAGGTGGTGGCGGAGCTGCGGGACCGCTCGGGCCAGTCGAGCGAGCCGCTGTGGGGGTTCGCCTCCGCGCTCTGACGGACGCCCGGTCACCGGCCGTTCGACCGCTCTCAGTCGATTCCCGGCCGATTCCGCCCGGGTTCCGGGCGGATTCCGGACGGATTCGGGTGTCTGTCGCACAGGACTCGGACAAGTTCGGTCTGGCGGGGTTTGTGGCCGGCCCAGCCCCGGGAATGCGCCCTGTGCGACGCACGGGCCGTTGCGCGAGGGGCGCAGGAGCGCGGCCCTACGGCATGGGGGTGCTGGAGTGTCTGGAACGTCTGGACATGCCTTCCGGCAGTTCATCGTGAAGATGCACAGCCGCTGCAACCTCGCCTGCACCTACTGCTACGTCTACGAGGGCCCCGACCGCACCTGGCGCTCCCGTCCCGCGACCGTCGCCCCCGAGATCCTCGACAGCACCGCGAACCGGATCGCCGAACACGCCCGCGCCCACGGCCTCACGGACGTCTCGCTCGTCCTGCACGGCGGAGAACCCCTGCTCGCGGGCGCCGAAACGCTGGCCCGCTTCACCGCGCTGGTCCGCGAACGTGTGCCGGCCGACTGCACGGTCCACGCCGTCGTCCAGACCAACGCCACCCTGCTGAACCCGCGACGGCTGGCCGTCCTGGCCGAGGCCGGCATCCGCATCGGCGTCAGCCTCGACGGCGGCCTCGCCGCGCACAACGCGCGCCGCGTCGACCACGCCGGCCGGCCGTCCTGGCCCGCCGCCTCGCGCGGGGCCCTGCTGGTGGCCGAACAGGCCCCCCGGGCGTACCTCGGCGTCCTCACCGTCGTCGACGTCACGCTGGACCCGGTCGAGACCTACGAGTCCCTGCTCGCCCTGCGGCCGCCCGCGCTGGACTTCCTGCTGCCGCACGGCAACTGGTCCGCCCCGCCGCCCCACTGGGCGGGCGGCCGGCACGGAGAGTGGCTCTGCGCCGTCTTCGACCGCTGGTGGGCGGCCGGCCGACGGGAGACCCGGGTGCGCCTCTTCGAGGAGTGCGTCGCGCTGCTGCTGGGCCTGCCCTCGGCCACCGAGTCCCTGGGGCTCGCCCCCTTCGACGCCGTCGTGGTGGAGACCGACGGATCGATCGAGCAGGTGGACTCACTGAAGTCCGCGTACGACGGCGCCGCGCGGACCGGTCTGCACGTCCTGCGGCACCCCTTCGACGAGGCCCTGCGCCATCCGGCGGTCGCGGCCCGGCAGGCGGGCGCCGCGGCCCTCTCCGACCAGTGCCGGGCCTGCCCCCTGCTGACCGTCTGCGGAGGCGGCCAGTACGCCCACCGCTACCGGGCGGGTCACGGTTTCCGCAACCCCTCCGTGTACTGCGCCGACCTCCAGCGTCTGATCCGCCACGTCGCCGCGAGGCTCGCCGCGCACGGGGCCGCCCCGGCGACGGCCGGCCGGGAAGGGAACGCGCCGTGACACGGCAGACGGTCCCCGACCGGGCCCTCGTGGAACTCGGCCGCACCGAGGCCGGTCCCGGCACCCTGGCCCTCCTGACCCGGGACCAGGACACCCGACGGCTGCTCCTGCTGCGCGCCGTGCTCGACGCGGCCGACGCGGCCGACCCCGCCCTGTGCCCGCCGGAGCTGAAGACCCGGCTGAAGGAGGACTGGGCGCTGCTCGCAGCGGCCGACCGCCCGCCCGGGCCGGCCGCACCCACCCGGGCGTACGCCTGCGCCGGACCGGGACACGGCCCCGCCCCGCACCCTCCGCCGCCGGCCTCCCCCGACATCCCTCCACCCGGCGCCGTGCTCTCGCCGGCGAGGGCGTTGCTCTTCCATCCGCTGACCGGGCCCTTGGCCCTGGGCTGTCTGCGGGGGCTCGACGACCGGGGCGGGCGTCCGGACGAGCGAGGGATGCGCGGGCTCCGGCAGGACCTGGCCCACTTCAGCGCGATGGCCGCCGCTGCCGCCGCCCGTGCGGGGATTCCCTTCACCGTGCGGCTGACCGCACGCGCCGGGCTGCTGGCTCTGCCCTCGCTCGGCGCGCTGCACACCGCCGCCTCCGGCGATGCACCCGTCGACGTCACGCACGCCCACGGCCGCCTGACGCTGCGCCAGGCCGACGCCCCGGACGTCGTGGTGCAGTTGGAGAGCGGGGTCGGGGCCTGGTCCGGGGCGCTGGCCTGGACGCCGCTGCACGCGCTGCCCGGGCTGCCGCCCGCCGGCGCCCCCATGCCCCTGGAAGACCTCGACCCCTACCGTGCGCCGCCCGGCCCCCGGCACCGCTCGTTCTGCGGACCGGCGACGCTCGACGACGCGGAGCGCAAGCGGTGGCTCCAGGCCTGGTCGGGCACGGCCGCCGCGCTGCGCACCGGCGGCGAGCACCGGGTGGCCCAGGCGGTGGCGCTGCTGCGCTGCCTGGTTCCGCTGGAGCGGCCGCCCGGCGCGGGCGCCGACGGGCGGGACTCGTGCAGCGCGACCCGGCGTGAGGCCTTCGGCGCCCTGCTGGCCAGCACCCCGCAGGACGCCCCGGCCCTGGCCGAGACACTCGTGCACGAACTGCACCACGCTCAACTCGCCTCGCTCGGAAGTCTCGTGACGCTTCATCACGCGACCGCCGAGCCACGGTACTTCGCCCCCTGGAAAACGGACCCCCGCCCGTACGACGCTCTGCTGCAAGGGGCTTACGCCCACCTCGCCGTGGCGCACTACTTCCAACAGCGGGCGCTCAACGCGTCCGCGGCCGACCGCGAGTACGCCTGGTCCCGCCACGCCCGCTACCGCGCACAGGTCGGAGCCGCCCTCCCTGCGCTGGTCGGATCGCCCGACCTCACCGTACGAGGACGCCGGTTCGTCGACGAGATGGCCGCCACCTTCGAACGCATGGCCGAGCATCCGGCTCCCCGCGCCCACACGGCGCGCGCGCAGGCATATGTGAAGGCGGCGCGCGCTCTGTGGACGCAACGTCATGCTCCCGCCTTGCCACGCCCGAAAGAATGAGGATGGCCTGCGCGGAGCGGTCCGGTGCGCGAAGATCTTCCAGCCGAGGCGCGCGTCCGACAGGTCGGCACACTTACGCACGATGCGCCGAGGTCCTAGGATTTTGGTACTACGCGCTGGAGGCCGTTGCATGTCTGGAGCTCGTACGCCGGTCGGGGCAACCGGGAGAGGGGCCGCGAGGCAGACGGTCACGATCCACTTCGCCGGCTTCAACCGAGCCTGGGCGGCCTGGATCGGAGACCGACTGGAACGGCGCGGCCTGCGGGTCGTCTACCTGCGCTGGGACTCCCCCGCGGAGGTCCCCCTCGTGGATCTGCTGCGCGACCTGGAACTCGCCGAGGGCCGCATCCTCATCGTCGTCAGCGAGTGGTACTTCCAACTCGGTCCCCGCACCCAGGAGGAGTGGAACACCGCGCTGCGCGAGGTCGTCGCCCCCGACGCCGCCCGGTTCGCCGCCGTCTCGGTCACCTCCGCCTCCGTGCCGTCGGCGACCGCGGTCCTCGCACCCGTCGACCTGACCAACATGGGCGCCGAGGAGGCCGAGCGCCGGCTGCTCGACCGGCTCGACCTGCCGACCGACCCGCTGCCCGAGACCGCCGACGTCACCCGCCGCGGCCCCCGGTTCCCTTCGGCGATGCCCGAGGTCTGGGGCGGGGTGCCCCGCCGCAACACCCGCTTCACCGGCCGCGAGTCGCTGCTCAACGACGCCTACCACGTGCTGCGCGGCGCGGAGCCCGGCGCGGGCGTGGTCACGTTCCACGGCATGTCCGGGGTGGGCAAGACCCAGATGGCCGCCGAGTACGTGTACCGGTTCGGCTCCGAGTACGACGTCGTGTGGTGGGTCAACGCGGAGAAACGCGTCACCTACCGACGGCTGCTGGCCGAACTCGCCCCGAAACTCGGCCTGCAGACCGGCCAGGAGTACGGCGAACGGCTGCGTGCCGTACGCGACTCGCTGCGGCGCGGCGAACCGTACGGACGATGGCTGCTGATCCTCGACGGAGCGGACGAACCCGACCAGATCTGGGACCTCGTGCCGACCGGCCCCGGCCACGTCATCATCACCTCCCGCAACCCCGAATGGACCGAGCACAACAGCAAACTGCTGGAGGTGCCCGTCTACGCCCGCGACGAGTCGGTGGCGTTCATCCGGCGCCGCGCGCCACGGCTGTCCGAGGTGGAGGCCGACCAGCTCGCGGAGGCGCTGGAGGACCTGCCGCTGCTCCTCGACCAGACCGCCGGCTGGCTCAACGACTCCGACCTGTCGGTCCGGCAGTACATCGCCCTGCTGGACGGCGGCATCGACAACGACGTGGTGAAGGTGTCCGCGGACTTCCCGCTCGCCTTCCAGACCGCCTGGTCGATACTGCTGAACAAACTCCGCGAGACGGTCCCCGAGTCGGTCGACCTGCTACGGCTGTGCACCTTCTTCGCCCCCGGCTTCATCCCCATCCGCCTGCTGCGCGAGATGTCCAGCGACGAACTGCCCGAGCAGCTCGCCGGGCTCCTCAACGACCCGCTGCTGTGGAACAAGGCGATCAACCAGCTCCGCCAGTACTCGGTGGTCCGCCTGGAGTCCCACGAAGCGGTCGGCGACGAGGCGGCGGCCTCCGGGGAGTCGCTGTACCTGCACCGCATGGTGCACCAGATCGTCCGCAAGGACATGCCGGACGCGGACCGCAACGAGTTCATCGACGTCGTACGGCAGGCCCTCGCCGCCGCCGACCCACGGCGGCCCACCGACCCCGAACTGTGGCCCGGATACGCCCAGATCGTGCCCCACCTGAAGTACGCGGACGTGCTGCAGACCGAGGACCCGGGCGTCCAGCGGCTGGTCTTCAACTGCCTGCGCTACATGTACTTCTCCGGCGAGTACAACGCCGGCATCAAGCTCGGCGAACGCGCGATGGCGGCCTGGCGCGAGCTGCTCGGCCCGACCCACCCCAGGATCTGGGAGCTGACCTACCACTACACCAACCTGCTGCGCGCAGTCGGCGACTACGCCAGGACCGAGTCCCTCAGCCGCGCCGCCTCCGAGCACCTCAAGGCCGAGCGCGGCCCCCAGGACCTGGAGCACCTGCGGGCCGCGGCCGGCCTTGCCGCCGACCTGCGCGGCCTCGGCCGCTACGACGAGGCGCTGGAACTCTCCCAGTGGGTCCTGGTGGGATACCGGGACCTGCTCGGCGAGCAGGACTCGCGCAGCCTCAACTCGCTGAACAACCTGGCCGTCTCCCTGCGCCTGCTCGGCCGCTACCAGGAAGCCCTGGACATCGACCGGCAGACCCTGGAGTCCCGGCGCGTGCTGCTGCGGGCCCGCCACCCGTGGACGCTCAGCTCCGAGATCTACTACGCCATCGACCTGCGGCTCCTCGGCCGCTACGCCGAGGCGGAGTCGATGCAGGCGAAGAACGTGCGCGAGAGCCGTCTCGTCATGGGCCGCGACAACCCCCAGACCCTCAGCGCCGAGCACAACCTGGCGCTGTGCCGCTACCGGCTCGGCGAACGCGATCGCGGCCGCGACCGCGCCGGGGAACGCGAGGAGCCCGGCGAGCTGCTGTCCAGCGTGCTGGAGCGCGGCGAGCGGGTCCTGGGCGAGACGCATCCCCTGACCCTGATCTTCGCGACGGCCCAGAGCTGCTACGCCCGCGAGCACGGCGACATCGACCAGGCCCGCGAACTCAGCGAGGCCGTCGTCGCGCGCTACGAGGTGATGCTCGACGAGGCGCACCCGTTCGTCGCCGGCGCCCGCGCCAACCAGGCGCTGATCCTGCGCAACGTCGGCGAGCGGGACGCCGGTCACGTCCTGCTGGAGCAGGCGATGGCGTCGATGACCGAGGCGGTGGGGGAGAACCACCCCTGGACGCTGGGCTGCGCCCTGAACGCCGCCGCCCTGCGCAACCTCGTCGGCGACCCCGAGAGCGCCGCCGACCTCAGCCGGGAGACGGTGACCCGGGCCATCGAGGCGCTCGGCCGCACCCACCCGCTGACCCTGTCGGCGCGGGTCGCGTACGCGGCGGACCTGCGCGGTCTGCGGGACCGGCGGCAGGCGGAGAAGGTCGAGCAGGAGGCCCTCTCCGACTTCGACTCCACGCTGGGCAGCAAGCACCCGCACACCGTCTCGGCCCGCTCCCGCAACCGCCCCTACTGGGACTTCGAGCCCCAGGTGATCTGAGGCTCCGCGCGCAGCGGCCGCTCGCCCCGCACGCCGGGCAAGCCGAAGGGCCCGCCCCCGAAACCTCGGGGGCGGGCCCTTCGCCTCGTGCGGATGAGGACTACGCCTCGAACACCTCACGGACCAGCTGCTCCTGCTCGGCCTGGTGGCGCTTCGCCGAGCCCACGGCCGGCGACGAGCCGTGCGGGCGCGAGATGCGGCGCAGGCGCTCGCCGTGCGGCACGTCCGCGCCGACCGCGAGGTCCAGGTGGTCGATCAGGTTCAGGGCGATGAACGGCCACGCGCCCTGGTTGGCCGGCTCCTCCTGGGTCCACAGGTACTTCTCGGCGTTCGGGTACTTGTTGACCTCCGCCTGGACCTCCGCGCCGGGCAGCGGGTACAGCCGCTCGAGGCGGATGATCGCCGTGTCCGTGAGGCCGCGCTTCTGACGCTCGGCGTCCAGGTCGTAGTAGACCTTGCCGGCGCAGAAGACGACCTTCTTCACGGCCGCCGGGTCGGTGACCGTCGTGTCGCCGATGACCGGGCGGAACTGACCGCTCGTGAACTCCTCCGCCTTCGACGCGGCGGCCTTCAGACGCAGCATCGACTTCGGGGTGAAGACGACCAGCGGCTTGTGGTGCGGGTTGTGCACCTGCCACCGCAGGAGGTGGAAGTAGTTCGACGGGAGCGTGGGCATCGCCACCGTCATGTTGTTCTGGGCGCAGAGCTGCAGGAACCGCTCGACACGGGCCGAGGAGTGGTCCGGGCCCTGGCCCTCGTAGCCGTGGGGGAGCAGGAGCGTGACGCCGCTCGTCTGGCCCCACTTCTGCTCGGCTGCCGAGATGTACTCGTCGACCACCGTCTGCGCGCCGTTGACGAAGTCGCCGAACTGCGCCTCCCACATCACGAGCGCGTCGGGGCGGGCCAGCGAGTAGCCGTACTCGAAGCCCATGACCGCGTACTCGGACAGCAGGGAGTTGTAGACGTTGTAGCGGGCCTGGTCCTCGTTGAGGTACTGGAGCGGGGTGTGCTCCTCGCCCGTCTCACGGTCGATGAGGACCGCGTGGCGCTGGCCGAACGTGCCGCGCTGGGAGTCCTGGCCGGAGAGCCGGACCGGGGTGCCCTCCAGCAGGAGGGAGCCGACCGCGAGGGTCTCGCCCATGCCCCAGTCGATCGTGCCGTCCTCGACCATCGACGCCCGGCGCTGCAGCTGCGGCAGCAGACGCGGGTGGACGTGGAAGTAGTCGGGGATGTTGACCTGGGACTCGGCGATGCGCTTGACGACCTCCGCGGAGACGGCGGTGTTCACCGCGACGGGGAAGTTGTCCTGCGGCTCGTGGACGTCGCCGGCGGCGGGCTGCGCGGTGGCCTCGCGGACCTCCGTGAAGACCTTCTCCAGCTGGCCCTGGTAGTCCTGCAGCGCCTGCTCGGCCTCTTCCAGGGTGATGTCGCCGCGACCGATGAGGGACTCGGTGTACAGCTTGCGCACCGAGCGCTTCTTGTCGATCAGGTCGTACATCAGCGGCTGGGTGAAGGCCGGGTTGTCCGACTCGTTGTGACCGCGGCGGCGGTAGCAGATGAGGTCGATCACCACGTCCTTGTTGAACGCCTGGCGGAACTCGAAGGCGAGCCGCGCGACGCGGACCACGGCCTCCGGGTCGTCGCCGTTCACGTGGAAGATCGGGGCCTCGATCATGCGGGCCACGTCCGTGGCGTACATCGACGAGCGCGAGGACTCCGGGGCGGCGGTGAAGCCGACCTGGTTGTTGATGACGATGTGGACCGTGCCGCCGGTGCGGTAACCGCGCAGCTGCGACATGTTCAGGGTCTCGGCCACCACGCCCTGGCCCGCGAAGGCCGCGTCGCCGTGCAGGGCGACCGGCAGGACGGTGAAGTCCGTGCCGCCCTTGTTGATGATGTCCTGCTTGGCGCGGCTGATGCCCTCGATGATCGGGTCGACCGTCTCCAGGTGGGACGGGTTCGCGGCCAGCGACACCTTGATCTGCTCGCCGTCCAGGCCCGTGAAGGTCCCCTCGGCGCCCAGGTGGTACTTCACGTCGCCGGAGCCGTGCATCGACTTCGGGTCGAGGTTGCCCTCGAACTCGCGGAAGATCTGCGCGTACGACTTGCCGACGATGTTCGCCAGCACGTTCAGGCGGCCGCGGTGGGCCATGCCGATGACGACCTCGTCGAGCCGCGACTCGGCCGCGCTGTCCAGCACCGCGTCCAGCAGCGGGATGACGGACTCGCCGCCCTCCAGGGAGAAGCGCTTCTGGCCGACGTACTTGGTCTGCAGGAACGTCTCGAAGGCCTCGGCGGCGTTCAGGCGGCGCAGGATGCGCAGCTGCTCCTCGCGCTCCGGCTTGGTGTGCGGGCGCTCGATGCGGTCCTGGATCCAGCGGCGCTGCTTCGGGTCCTGGATGTGCATGAACTCGATGCCGGTGGTGCGGCAGTACGAGTCGCGCAGCACGCCGAGGATGTCGCGCAGCTTCATCAGGGACTTGCCGGAGAAGCCGCCGACGGCGAACTCGCGCTCCAGGTCCCACAGGGTGAGGCCGTGCTCGGTGATGTCCAGGTCGGGGTGCTTGCGCTGGCGGTACTCCAGCGGGTCGGTGTCGGCCATGACGTGGCCGCGGACCCGGTAGGAGTGGATCAGCTCGAAGACCCGGGCGGCCTTGGTGACGTCGTCGTCGTGGCTGGCGTCGATGTCCTTGAGCCAGCGGACCGGCTCGTAGGGGATGCGCAGCGCCTCGAAGATCTCGTCGTAGAAGCCGTTCTCGCCGAGCAGGTAGTTCGCGACGATCCGCAGGAACTCGCCGGAGGCGGCGCCCTGGATGACCCGGTGGTCGTAGGTCGACGTGAGCGTCATGACCTTCGCGATGCCGAGCTTGTTCAGGGTGTCCTGGGAGGTGCCCTGGAACTCCGCCGGGTAGTCCATGGAGCCGACGCCCATGATGACCGACTGGCCGGGCATCAGACGCGGCACGGAGTGGACGGTGCCGAGGCCGCCGGGGTTGGTCAGGGAGACCGTGACGCCGGTGAAGTCGTCCATCGTCAGCTTGCCGTCGCGGGCGCGGCGGACGATGTCCTCGTAGGCCTGCCAGAACTCGAAGAAGTTCAGCGTCTCGGCCTTCTTGATGCCGGCGACGACGAGCTGGCGGTCGCCGTTGGGCTTCACCAGGTCGATGGCCAGGCCGAAGTTGACGTGCGGCGGCTTGACGAGGGTGGGCTTCCCGTCCTTCTCCGCGTAGTGCCAGTTCATCGACGGCATGGCCTTGATGGCCTGCACCATCGCGAAGCCGATCAGGTGCGTGAAGGAGATCTTCCCGCCCCGGGCGCGCTTGAGGTGGTTGTTGATGACGATGCGGTTGTCGAACAGCAGCTTCACCGGGACCGCGCGCACGGACGTGGCCGTGGGCAGCTCCAGCGAGGCGTTCATGTTCTTGGCGACCGCGGCGGACGGGCCGCGCAGCGTCACGAACTCCGGGCCCGCAGGCGCCTCGGTCGCGGGCGCGGCCTTCACGGCGGCGGCCGGCTTGGCAGCGGGGGCCGCCTTCGCCGGAGCCGGGGCGGCGGCCGCGGGCTTCGGGGCGGCGGCCGGGGCCGGCACGGGAGCGGCGGGGGCCGCCGGAGCCGGAGCGGCCGGGGCGGCGGGCGCCGGGGGCGTGGAGGTGGTCGCTGCGGCCCCCGCGGCCGCAGTACCCGCCGGAGCCGAGGGCGCGGCGGCCCCCGGCTTGTAGTCGGCGAAGAAGTCCCACCAGGCACGGTCTACCGAATTCGGGTCCTGGAGGTACTGCTGATAGATCTCGTCGACGAGCCACTCGTTCGGTCCGAACGCGGCCGCGGGATTCTTGCCCGCTTGGTCTGCGTCGGTCGAGATGCTCGATGCGTTACTGGGGGACTGTGGCGACACGGCGGCAACCGCCCTCTTCCGCTTCACAAGGTGATGGACAGCGGGAATAAAGGCTACGCCCCCGAGAGGGGGAAGGTCAGGCCGGGCCGGTCCATCGTCGTGTAAGTCACATCGGAAAGTGTGTTTCGGGGGTGGAAATGGCGGGAAACAAGCGCGGTTGCGCGTCACATGGGTGTGTTGCTGCCGGTCGCGCACGCCGAGCGTGCGGGACCTGTGCCGACCTGCGGCGGTCCGCTGCCTGATCACACGTGTCCGACTGCGCGAACGCCGATGGATCTTGTGGCTCCGCTTCGAACTTTACGTCAACTTGGGGCGGATTACTCTCCCGGAAGAGTGACAAGAATCCGGCAACCCCGCTCGGATTCGGCCACTCCGATCCGGCCGCCGTGGAGATCGACCGCCCAGCGGGCGATCGCGAGCCCCAGTCCCGTACCGCCGTCGCTGCCCGGGCCGTGCGGCCGGCGGACGGCTCCGCGGTTGAACCGCTCGAAGACGCGGCGCCACTCGGAGCGCGGAATGCCGGGGCCCTCGTCGAGGACCTCCAGCTCCAGCGACTCCGGCAGCGGGCCGCGCCGCGCCTTCACCGTCACCCGTCCGTGCGGCGGGCTGTGCTTGACCGCGTTGTCGATCAGGTTGGCGACGACCTGGTGGATGCGCTCCGGGTCGGCGTGCGCGGTCAGCTCCGGCGGGGTGACGTCCAGGTGCAGATGGACGTCCGTGCGCGTGTGGTTGCCGCCCGAGCCCATCGTGGCGCGCGCCGAGGCGACCATGTTGGCCTCCTTCAGCACCCCGGACAGGTACGGCCACACCTCGAAGCGCCGTTTGCGCAGCGGGACGACGCCGTTGTCGAGGCGGGACAGGTCCAGCAGGGTCTCCACCAGCCGCCCGAGCCGCTCCGTCTGCTTCAGGGCCGTGCGCATCGTCTCGGTGTCGGCCTCGGCGATGCCGTCGACCACGTTCTCCAGAACGGCGCGCAGGCCCGCGATGGGCGTGCGCAGCTCGTGCGAGACGTTCGCCACCAGCTCCTTGCGCTGGCGGTCCTGCGCCTCCAGCTCGTCCGCCATGACGTTGATCGTCTGAGCCAGGTCGCCCAGCTCGTCACGGCGGTTCTCGCGGACCCGGCGGGTGTAGTCGCCGTGCGAGATCGACCGGGCCACCGTGTTCATCTCGTCCAGCGGCGCGGTGAGCGAATGCGCCACGAACTGCGTGATCAACAGTGTGGCGATCATCGAGAAGACCGTGATGAAGCGCAGCTCCGTCTTGGTGTGCACCGCGATCATCGACAGCCCGGTGGTGATCAGCACCGAGATGACGACCAGCGCACCCAGCTTCGTCTTGATCGAGAACGGGCGTACGCCGCCCCAGGGCTCCCCCGACCCGGGGGCGGGGCTTCTCGGTCCGTCCGGCCCGGAGCTCATGGCGTCGGGGTCTCCAACGCGTAGCCCACGCCGTGCACCGTGCGGATCCGCTCGGCGCCGATCTTCCGGCGCAGCGCCTTGATGTGGCTGTCGACCGTGCGGGTGCCGGAGGCGTCCGCCCAGTCCCAGACCTCGGCGAGGAGCTGCTCACGGGAGAGCACCGCGCGCGGGGTGTTCGCCAGGCACACCAGCAGGTCGAACTCGGTGGGCGTGAGGTGCACGTCCTCCGAGCGGACCCGCACCCGGCGCTGCGCGTGGTCGATCTCCAGCTCGCCGAGCCGCAGGATCCCGCTGCGGGGCGTCGTCGCCGCGATCGCGGCGCGCTCCACCCGGCGCAGCAGCACGTGCACGCGTGCCGCCAGTTCCCGCATCGAGAACGGCTTGGTCATGTAGTCGTCGGCGCCCACGCCGAGCCCGACCAGCATGTCGGTCTCGTCGTCGCGCGCGGTGAGCATCATCACCGGCACCGGACGGGACGCCTGCACACGACGGCAGACTTCCAGACCGTCGAAGCCGGGCAGCATGATGTCGAGGATCAGCAGGTCGGGCTGCCAGGCCTCTGCCGTGTCGACGGCCGCGGGGCCGTCGCCCGCCGTTTGCACGAGGAATCCCTCGGCGCGCAGGCGGGCCGCGATGGCGTCGACGATCGTCGGGTCGTCCTCGACCACCAGGACGCGCCGCTGCGCTCCCGGAGTCGCCGTCGTCGTGCCGTTGTGCGAGGTGTGTGTCTGCTCCATCGCCCGCCCCTGAGTGTGCTTTCCGGGACCAGTGGGGTGATCCCTTTTCTGCGCATGACTGCGGTTGACGCGTAAATGATCGGCGTCAGGGATGCAACGTACCCGGAGTCACCTCGCCTTTGCTATCCAGGCCGGACGGCGAGATGCACGACGTCCGGCACGCCTCGGGCAACCGGGATCTCTTCGGTACGCACCTGTTGGAACCCGGCATTCCCCATGGTTCCCTCGAATTCCGGATCGGGTCGGGCGGACCACACCGCGAGCACTCCACCAGGTCTCAACACCCGTGCGCAGCCTGCGAGTCCGGTCGCGGAGTACAGGCTGTCGTTGCCCTCGGTGACGGTCCAGCCGGGCCCGTTGTCGATGTCGAGACATACCGCGTCGAACGTGTCGCATGTCTCATTGACGTAGTCGAGCAGATCCGTTTCGACGATCTCCGTCCGGGGATCGGCGAGCGCCGGCCCGGAGACGGCGGCCAGCGGGCCGTCGAGGTGCCAGTCGATGACGGCGCGTTCGCGCTCCACGACCGTGACGCCGCCCCAGCGCGGATCGGCGGCGGCGTGCGCCAGGGAGAAGCCGACGCCCAGGCCGCCGAGGAGCAGCCGGGGCGCAGGGCCGTCGTCGGGGCGGGGGTTGAGCGCGGCCAGCGCGGCGTCGACCAGCAGTCGCTCCGAGCGGCCGTCCGATGTGTCCATCAGGAAGCAGCCGTTGGCGATGATCTGGAGCAACTCCCCGTGCCTGCGCAGGACGACCTCGCCGTAGGGGCCCTCGCGACGGTCCAGGACTTCGGGTGCGTCGGGGATGTCGTACGGGATGGGCATCGGCCCATCCTGGCACCTTCCTGGCGGTTTGTTGAGGGAATGGTGAGCGTGCCGGGTGGGGCTGACGTACGAGAGTTCGGCCAAAGAAGATCCGAGCAGGTTCGGTGCGGGCTGCGAGCGGATGAGAAACAGCCGAGAGAACCCTCAGAGGTTTCTGTGAATCGGCCCAGGCGTGGCGTCGGTCACAGACAGCGGGCGGGGGCGCCGCGAAGGGTGGGCTGAAACGGAAGGAGCGCGTCAGGTGGACAGCACGGCACCGGTCACGAGCCCGTCCCTGCCCGACGTGTCCGGGCTGCTGGACGGCATCCCGGGCCAGCGCGCCCCCCGGACCGTCGCGCCGCCGACCGAGGCGAGCCCCTGCCCCGGTCCTCGCCCCCGGCTCCGGGTCCCCGTCCCCTTCACCCTCGCGTACGCCGCCGTCCTCGCCGTCACCTCGTTCTTCGCCGCGCACGCCGACCCCTCCCTGGTGAGCACCCTGCAGCAGGGCTCCAGCACCGATGTGGCGCACCTGTGGCAGACGCCGGTGCTGGTGCTGGTGGCCAGCGCGCTGTGGGTGGCGGGCGGCTTCGCCTCGCCGTTCACGCTCGGCTTCCTGGTCGTCCTCACCGCTCTGGAGCGGCGCATAGGGGGTGTGCGCACGGCCGTCGTCTTCCTGCTCGGGCATGTCCTGGCCACCCTCGCCACCGAGGTCCCGGTGGGCCTGGCCGTGCTCGGGGGCCGGCTGCCCGACAGCTCGCTGCACCGCCTCGACTACGGCATCAGCTTCGGCGTCGCCGCGAGCGTCGGCGCGCTGGCGGGACTGCTCAGGCCCTGGCTGCGCTGGCCCCTGCTCGCCGCGTTCGGCGGGATGCTCCTGCAGGACCTGATCGCCTTCACCGACCCGATGACGAACTGGGGCCACCTGATCGCCCTGGCGATAGGGGTGGGGACATGGCCGTGGGTCCGCCGCTGGGCCACCCGCCCGCACCTGCCCGTGGCGGCCGTGCGAACCGCGTGAACCGCCCGCCGCCCGTCCCTGTCGTCAGTCGTCGTACTTGACCGTGCCGTCCTCGTGCAGGGTCGGGTGGAGTTTCATGGGGCCGTACTCGTCGGCGTCCGACGGGCGGGGCGGCTCGGGGCCGTCCGGGCCCAGGCGGATCATCCGCTCGACGCGGCAGATCCGGAACAGACGGCCCTCCACGCGTGCCTCGTCGGCGCGGCCGGCGGCCCGGAAGGCCTCCGCGGCCCGCGCGTACAGGGTCTTCTTCCGCTCGTCGAAGCGGTAGAGCATCGCCCACACGCGGGCCATCCCCTCGTACAGCGTGCGGCGCGCCTCGTGCGGGGTCGCCGACAGGGAGCCGCACGGGGTCCAGCCCGAGTCGTCGCGTTCGGCGACCGAGAAGCCGACGGGCAGCCGGACCACGTCCGGGTGCGTCCTGATCGCCCGCTCCGAGTCCGCGCGCACGTCGGCGGGGAACTGGGCGCCCGTGTACGTGAAGTCGCGCAGGCCCAGCCGCAGCGCGCCCGCCATCGGGCCCTCGTCCCGGCCGGGGTCCAGGACGTAGCCCACGTCCGGCGAGGGGCCGGCGCCCTGGTCCTCCCAGGAGGGCGCGGCGGGTTCGAGGTCGGTGGGCCGGGGCGGCTCCAGGCCGTCGTCGCCGGTCCGGGCGAACTCGTCGCCGCGCACCACCCGGTAGCGCACGCCCAGGGCCTCCACCTCGTCGGCCGGGGCCCGTTCCAGCAGGGCCACGGCCGCCAGCAGCTCGCGTCGGACGGCCGGATCGTCGGCGCCGTCCTTCGCCTTGAACCACAGGTGCGAGTTCAGCCCGTCGCGGGCCTGCTGGGGCATGCTGTCCACCACCGGTTTCAGCAGCCGCCAGCCCGGCTCCGCGGCGGCCGGGTCCTGCACGGCGATGCCGAAGACGGGCCCGCGCAGCGCGATGTGCGGATAACGCCGGGAGGCCTCGACGGCGTCCGCCTCCGTCACCCAGGCGACGGGGTCGTCACGGCGGACCAGCTCCGCGTGGAGGGCGTCGAGACGTCGCTTCCAGTCATCGGTCATAAGCGCATTGTGGTCGGCGCGAAGGGATGCTTCGGGGTGAATGCCGGAAGTGGACGGGGTACGGGGAGGGGGCGTAAGGGGCGTGCCCGGTCGTGCAGGGTCGAAGGGTGCGCCCCTGTGGCCGCCGGACGTCACCCCTGTGCGTCCCCCGTGTCCCCGGTGAACTTCGCGCTGGTCAACAGCGATTCGACGCGCCACCCCAGCGACTCGTACAGCGCCCGCCCCTCCGGTGTCGCGCCCAGCACGCCGGTCCGGGCGCCCTGGTCGACCGCCGCGCGCTGGAGCGTGCGCATGACGAGGGCGCCGAGGCCGCGGCGGCGGTGCGCGGGGGACGTCTCGATCTGGTCGAAGACCGCCGTCGCACCGGTCGGGGCGATCTGACCGCGCGCGGCCAGGGAACCGTCCGGGGCGGCGATCATGGTGCGGGTCACCCCGCCGATCGACCAGGTGCGCTGCCGGTGTCCGTCGGGGACCGGGCCGGGCGGGACGTCCGCGAGCGCGGCCGTCATCAGGAAGCCGGGCTCGGGATCGACCCACCACCCCGGCCCCACCCAGCCCCCGACGACCGCCGGGTCCGCGAACGCCTTCAGCCACACCCCGGCCCCGGTCACCGCGCCCGCCGCCTTGCGGACGTCCGCCTCCTCGACGCCGTCGTTCGTCGCGCCGAGGACGTGCCGGGTGACGTGATGGGTCCCCGTGCCCACGTCGACGGTGCAGCCCCACGGCTCGTCCACCGGCGGCGCGGCCCCCCGTGACACGACCCAGCCGTCCACCCAGGCCCGCACGATCCGCTCCACAACGCCCTCCCGTAAGGCCTGCTCAAGCCCTTCGTCTATTACTCGATGACGATAGGCACACAGCCCCGCGCGCCGACAGTCGTGATCGCCCACAGCGAACGGGCGACATCCCGGGGAACATTCGAAGCGGCCCGTGCATTGAGTCGGCATAGCTCAACTTGACTGCCTAAGGGGAGATCATGGCTTCGACGTCCACACCGCTCACCCTGCCCGTGCTGCCCCTCGACGACGAGGTCGTGCTCCCCGGCATGGTGGTTCCGCTGGACCTCAACGACACCGACGTGCGCGCCGCCGTGGAGGCCGCCCAGGCCGCCGCCCGTTCAACGCCTGGCAAGCCTCAGGTACTCCTGGTGCCGCGCATCGAGGGGACCTACGCGAGCACGGGTGTGCTCGGCACGATCGAGCAGGTCGGCCGGCTGGCCGACGGCGACCCGGGCGCGCTGATCCGCGGCCGGGGGCGGGTGCGGATCGGCGCCGGCACCACCGGACCGGGCGCCGCCCTGTGGGTCGAGGGGGCCCGCGTCGACCAGAACGTCCCCGACCCGCTGCCCGGCCACGTCGCCGACCTCGTCAAGGAGTACAAGGCGCTCGCCACCGCCTGGCTGCGCAAGCGCGGCGCCTGGCAGGTCGTCGACCGCGTCCAGGCCATCGACGACGTCTCCGCGCTCGCCGACAACTCCGGCTACTCGCCGTTCCTGACCACCGAACAGAAGGTCGAGCTCCTGGAGACCGCCGACCCGGTGGCCCGTCTGAAGCTCGCCACCTCGCAACTGCGCGACCACCTCGCCGAGCAGGACGTGGCCGAGACGATCGCCAAGGACGTCCAGGAGGGCGTCGACAAGCAGCAGCGCGAGTTCCTGCTCCGCCGCCAGCTCGAAGCCGTCCGCAAGGAACTGCGCGAGCTCAACGGCGAGCAGGAGGGCGAGGAGTCCGACGACTACCGCGCCCGCGTCGAGGCCGCCGACCTGCCCGAGAAGGTCCGCGAGGCCGCCCTCAAGGAGGTCGACAAGCTGGAGCGCTCCAGCGACCAGTCGCCCGAGGGCTCGTGGATCCGCACCTGGCTGGACACCGTCCTCGAACTCCCGTGGAACGAACGGACCGAGGACCGCTACGACATCCAGGGCGCCCAGTCGGTCCTGGACGCCGAACACGCCGGCCTTCAGGACGTGAAGGAGCGGATCACCGAGTACCTGGCGGTGCGCAAGCGGCGCGGCGAGCGCGGCCTCGGCGTCGTCGGCGGACGCCGCGGCGGCGCCGTGCTCGCGCTCGTAGGGCCGCCAGGTGTCGGAAAGACCAGTTTGGGCGAGAGCGTCGCGCACGCCATGGGTCGCAAGTTCGTCCGCGTCGCCCTCGGCGGCGTCCGCGACGAGGCCGAGATCCGCGGCCACCGCCGCACCTACGTCGGCGCGCTGCCCGGCCGGATCGTGCGGGCGATCAAGGAGGCCGGGTCGATGAACCCGGTGGTGCTCCTCGACGAGATCGACAAGGTCGGCTCCGACTTCCGGGGCGACCCGGCGGCCGCCCTGCTGGAGGTCCTCGACCCGGCGCAGAACCACACCTTCCGCGACCACTACCTGGAGGTCGAGCTCGACCTGTCCGACGTGGTCTTCCTCGCCACCGCCAACGTGCTCGAAGCCATCCCGGAGGCCTTGCTCGACCGCATGGAGCTGGTCCGCCTCGACGGCTACACCGAGGACGAGAAGGTCGTCATCGCCCGCGACCACCTGCTCCCGCGCCAGCTGGAGCGGGCGGGCCTGGACAAGGACGAGGTCACCCTCGACGAGAGCGCGCTGCGCAAGCTCGCCGGCGAGTACACCCGCGAGGCGGGCGTGCGCACCCTGGAGCGGTCCATCGCCCGACTGCTGCGCAAGGTCGCGGCCCAGCACGAACTGGGCGAGCGGAAGCTGCCGTTCACCGTCACCGACGAGGAGCTGCGCGCCCTGATCGGCCGGCCGCACCACGTGCCCGAGTCCGCCCAGGACCCGGCCGAGCGCCGGACCGCCGTGCCCGGCGTCGCCACCGGCCTCGCGGTCACCGGCGCGGGCGGCGACGTCCTGTACGTCGAGGCCTCGCTGGCCGACCCGGAGACGGGCGCGGCGGGCCTGACCCTGACCGGTCAGCTCGGCGACGTGATGAAGGAGTCGGCGCAGATCGCGCTCAGCTTCCTGCGCAGCCACGGAGCAGAGCTGGAGCTGCCGGTCGGCGACCTGAAGGACCGGGGCGTGCACATCCACTTCCCGGCGGGCGCGGTCCCGAAGGACGGCCCGAGCGCCGGCGTCACCATGACGACGGCCCTCGCGTCCCTGCTGTCCGGCCGGCTCGTGCGCACCGACGTGGCGATGACCGGCGAGGTCTCCCTGACCGGCCGGGTCCTGCCCATCGGCGGCGTGAAGCAGAAGCTGCTGGCCGCGCACCGGGCCGGGGTCACCACCGTGATCATCCCCAAGCGCAACGAGCCCGACCTGGACGACGTCCCCGCGGAGGTGCTGGACAAGCTCGACGTCCACGCCGTCACGGACGTCCGACAGGTCCTGGAACTGGCGCTCGCGCCCGCCACGAACGGCGCGACGCCGGAGGTTCCCGTGGCGGCGTGACGGACGCTGCGGGAAAGGCGAGGCCCGGGTTCCGTGAGGGAGACCCGGGCCTTCGCCGTGCCTGAAGCGGGCCTGGGAACCGCCCCTGGCCTGTGCCTGCGAAATACTTAAGAGCTGCACCGAAGGCAGCGACCGGCGAACATCAGGGGTGCTGACGTGCACGAGGACCACGAGGACCACGGGGATCACCAGGACCACCGGAATCACCAGGACCACGGGGATACGGGCGGCGACGCGTCGTCGCGCGGCGTGGAGCGGGACGACCGCGAGTTCCTGTCCCTGGAGCGGGAGCTCACGGTGCTGCTGCGCCGCGCCCGATCCAACCAGGGCGAGATGGCCCGCGAGGTCCACCCGGACCTGGAGTCCGCCGCCTACGGGCTCCTCGTCCGGCTGGAGGAGTGCGGCCGCCAGCGCGCCACGGAGCTCGCCGCCTACATCGGCGTCGGCAAGGCCACCATGTCCCGCCAGCTGCGCGCCCTGGAGCAGCTCGGCCTGATCGCCCGCGAGCCCGACCCGGCGGACGGCCGCGCCTGGCTGGTCGACCTCACCGAGGAAGGCCGCACCCGGGTCCGGCGGGTCCGCGACGCCCGCCGCGAGCGGTACGTCAGCCACTTCTCCGACTGGGACCGCCGAGAGGTCGGCGAACTGGCCCGCCTGCTGAACCAGCTGAACCGGGGCATGGAGAAGTGAACCGGCGGAAGTGAACCGGCGGCCGTAGACGGCTCACGAGAACTCCCACGCCTCCCACGCCTCCCACGCCTGCCAGGCCTCCCACGCCTCCCACGCCTCCCACGCCTTAGAGGTCCACGCGCACCACCGTCGCGTCGTCGTGCGTCTTCGCCCGGCCCAGGAAGGCCCGCCCGGCGCCGTCGTCCGCCCGCTCCAGCTCCCGGACCCGCTCCACCAGCGCCCCCGCCCCCTCCTTGCGGACGAGGGCGAACAGCTCCGGCCAGTCGCCCTGGTGGAAGAGCTCCGTCCACTGGGCAGCCCCGTCCGACAGCGCGGCCAGGGCGTGCACCTCGGCGCGCG
Source organism: Streptomyces sp. NPDC051677 (assembly GCF_044453465.1). NCBI lineage: Bacteria > Bacillati > Actinomycetota > Actinomycetes > Kitasatosporales > Streptomycetaceae > Streptomyces > Streptomyces sp. NPDC051677. The sequence continues at coordinate 25,744 of NZ_JBITCT010000011.1, read as the reverse complement.
GCACGGCCACGGTCACCGCGCGGGCGGCCACCGAGGGATCGGCCGCGGCCGTGAAGAACCCGCCCTCCTTGTTGCGCAGCGTGCCGTCGACGACCTCGGCGCTGCTCAGCAGCGTGCGCGGCAGCCGCGCCAGCCGGTCGTCCTGGACGGCGGTCACCGCGCCGTCCGGGGACGCCAGCAGCAGCGTCGCGTCACACAGGACCAGGCACTCGACCGTCTCCGGCGACCAGCGCGCCAGGGCCACTGTGGCCTGTGGGGTGCGTGGGTGAGAAAGGTCACAGGTTTCGGAATGGGCCCCAGCGGTACGTGCGATGGCGAGGGCGAGCGCCTCGGCCAGCGGGACATCCGGGAGTGAAACGGTCAGTTCGGTCAGCGCGCCGCCCAATCGCGCGGTGAACCAGGGGACCGAATGCAGACAGCCCGCGCCGCCCGGCGGCGGCGTCACTCCGTCCAGGAGGACGAGCGAACCGCCCTGTCCGGAGGCGGAAAGTCCGATACTCGCGAAGTCCTCGTTGGGGCGGGCGCGATCGCCGGCCTCCGACACAAGTTCCGTACGCATTCGGCCAGTCTGCACGACCCCTTCACAGCCTTCGCAAAAGGCTGGCATCGCACGCCGAACAGCCGTACCGCCGCAGGTCAGACGCCTGCTTTGGGCGGGAATGAAGCACTCCGGGAAGGCGTGGCGGCGAATACTGTCAAAGCCCGCCGCCCACGTCCAACCGGCCTGCCGGGCAAGGTCGCTGCACGCGCCAGAGGAACTTGCCCGCCAACTCCCCTCCGATGTTCACTCCTTCGGGTGGCGGGGCAACCGATGCGCGACCCCTGCCCACCGGCACTGGGAGGGTCGGGAACCGTACCGGACGTACGCACCAGTTGACGGGGCGTCACATCCGGCCCATGGAGCACGAGTCAGGAATGCGAGCACCGGTGCAGAAGACGCGGCCTCGGCGTACAGGCAGGCAGACGGCCTCCGAGGGGGGCGCGGAGCGCACCCCTGTCGGCAAGGGCCGCCCCACCCACGTACGCAACCGGCTGATCGTCGCGGTGGCCGTGGTGGCCGCCGCCGTCGCCGGGGCCGGCGCCCCCTCGATCCTCGCCGCCTCCGGGCAGCTGAAGGACTCCCAGGACCTGGTCACCCTCGCCGAACAGACCCAGGACGCCATCGCCCTCGCCCAGTCCCTGGCGGACGAACGCGACGAGGTCACCGCCTATGTCGCGGCCGGCCGCGCCAAGTCCAAGGCGCCCTCCGCGCAGGGCAGCGCCCGCGTCGACCGGCAGGCCCGCGAGCTGACCGCCGAGACGGACGTCTCCGAAGCGCTGCGCAAGGCCCTCGCCGCCGTCCCGTCCGTACGGCAGTCGGCCCTCACCGGCAAGAGCACGGCGCCGCAGGCGCACCAGGCGTACTCCGAGGCCGTCGCCGCGCTCCACGTCCTCGTCGACCGGCTGGCCGAGCAGATGCCGCCCCGAGCCGGCTCCGGCGCGTACGCCCTCGCCGAGCTCGACACGGCCGTCCAGCAGGCCTCCGCGGCCCGGGGACTGCTCCTCGCGGCACTCAACGTGCCGACCACCGACGAGACCGAGTACGACCCCGTCACCGGCCGGACGACCACCGAGAAGGTCTCCACCGAGGCCGACACCAAGCAGCGCGACGCCCTCACCGCCGCCGCGCAGCAGGCCCGGCTGCGCTCCGACGCGGCCCTCGCCGACTTCCGGGAGGGCGCGCCCCAGGAGGCGGTGTCCTCCTACGACTCCACCGTCACCGGCGGCGACGTCGACACGGCCGAGACCTACCTCGCCTCCCTCACCGACCAGCCGACGCTGAGCGGCAACGAACTCGACACCAGCGTCAAGAAGCTGGACGCAGCGCTCTCCGCCCGCGTCGACCTGATGCGCGGCGTCGAGTCCGCCCTGTACAACCACCGCACCGAGGACCTCGCCCAGCTCCGGGACGACGACGTCACCGACCTGGAGCTGCGCGTCACCCTCCTCGGGGCCCTGATGCTGCTGGCGGTCGTCGTCGCCACGGGCCTGGCCCGCAGCCTCACCCGCCCGCTGTCCGTGCTGCGCCGGGGATCGGCGCGGCTGGCCGAGGCCGAGAACCCCGCGGCCGAGGAACCCGTCGCGTTCACCGGCCGCAACGACGAGTTCGCCCAGGTCGTCCGCTCCGTCAACGCGCTGCACGAGCACGCCGTGGCCGTCCACGAGCGCGTCGCCACCCTGGAGTCCGACCGCAAGCACCTCGTCGGCCAGCGCCAACGGATGGCCGACGCCCGCGAGGAACTGCGCGCCGAACTCGCCGACTCCGCGGCCAAGCTGGACGGCCTGCGCGACAGCATCAGCGGCACCTTCGTCAACCTCGCCCTGCGCACGCTCGGCCTCGTGGAGCGCCAACTCGCCGTCATCGAGGGCCTGGAGGAGCGCGAACAGGACCCCGACCGCCTGGCCACCCTCTTCAAGCTCGACCACTTCGCCACGGTCATGCGCCGCCACAGCGAGAACCTGCTGGTCCTGGCCGGCACCGAACACGTCCAGCAGCACGCGGGCGCGATCCCGCTGGTGGACGTGGTACGCGCGGCGGTCAGCGAGATCGAGCGCTACGAGCGGGTCCGCATCTCGGCGCTGCCCCCGCACGCCCACGTGGCGGGCTTCGCCGCCGACGACCTCTCCCACCTCCTGGCCGAACTCATGGAGAACGCCACCTCGTTCTCCCCGCCCGACCTGCCCGTCGAGGTCTCCGGCTGGCTCCTGGAGAACGGCGACGTCATGCTCTCCGTCCAGGACGAGGGCATCGGGATCACGGGTGACCGCCTGGAGCGTCTCAACGCCCGCCTCGCCGAGTTCGACCCGGAGACGCCGTACGACCAGGAGGGCGAGGACGGCCTCGGCCTCGGTCTGTACGTGGTGGCCCGGCTCGCCCACCGGCACGGGGTGCGGGTGCGGTTGCGCGAGCAGAAGCAGGGCGGGGTGGCGGCCGTCGTCGTCCTGCCGGCCCCGCTCCTCGCCACCGCCCCCGCCGCCGCGATCCCGTCGACGGCCCCCGCCTCCGCCACCGCCCAGGCGTTCACTCTTCCCGGTGCGGACGCGGAGGCCAACTCCAACGTCCTGCCCGGCCGTTCGAAGCAGCCGGATCCCCTGGTCGCCCTGGCGGAACAGGCGGTACGCAGGTCGGAGACCCCGGCCGACGCCCCGGCCGACGCCCCGGCCGAGACCCCGGCCGAGACGACGATGGAACTGCTGCTGCCGTCCCCCCAGGGGGAAACGGCGGGGGAGCAGACCGGTGCGGCCCCCGAACCCGCGGCCGCCGACGGCGAGGACCCCCCACAGGACCTTCCACAGGGGCCACCCGCACCCGACAACGAAAGCGGCACGGGTGGCGCGAGCGGGAACCAGCCGGCCGATGGCGAAGCCGAGGCGGAACACACGCGCCCCCCGGAGGACGTCCTCACCGACAAGGGCCTGCCCAAGCGCACCCCCAAGATCACGACACCCGCACACACCCCGCGTCAGCGGACCGGCTCCGTCGACGCGGACGCCCTCCGCCGCCGTCTGGGCGGCTTCCGCAGGGGTGCGGAGGCCGGCTACCGCGACGTGGAAGCGGAAATGGCAGAACGCACGGGCCAGAACACAGTTCCGGCGCCGCACGCACCGCAAAGAGCTCAAGAAGCACACGCACACGCCGAAGAAGACACGGGGGGCACAGTCGAGGAGGCAAGCAGTTGACCGCGCCCAGTACCTTCGGACTGAGCAGTGAAGCCCGAAACCTGCACTGGCTGTTGACCAACCTCGTGGAGGAAGTGCCCGGCATCCAGTCCGTCGCCGTCGTCTCCTCCGACGGCCTGCTCCTGCTCTCCTCGGACCCAGGCCGCAACGACGAGGCACGCCAGTCCCGCGAGATCAAACCCTCCGGCCCACGCGGCTCCGCCGCCGACCTCGCCACCATCGTCTCCGGCATCGGCAGCCTCACCGTCGGCGCCGCCAAGCTCATCGCCTTCGGCGGGGTCAAGCACACCATGGTGGCGATGGACGAGGGCAGCCTCTTCGTCATGTCGATCAGCGACGGCTCGCTGCTCGGCGTGCACGGATCCGCGGACTGCGACATGAGCGTGGTGGCGTACCACATGGCGCTCTTCGTGGGCCGCGCCGGCCACGTCCTGACCCCGGAACTCCGCAGCGAGCTACGACAGTCCCTGGAGTCCACGACGACGGGGATCGTCCGATGAGCGCCGCCCCGCAGCAGCCGCAGCCGGCCAGGCAGCGACTCCCCGTCCGCGGCGGCGACCGCAAGCCGGCCCGCGTGCGCCCCTACTCGCTCACCGGCGGTCGCACCCGCTTCGGACACGTCCTGCTGGTGGAGACGTTCGTATCGAGCACAGCGGCCCTCGAAGCGCCCGAGGAGCGTAAGGAGCTGACCGGGGGCACCGCCCGCGCTATTGGCAGCGGGGGAGGTTCCCTCAAGTCGACGGTCATGCCGGAACTGCGGGCCATCGTCGAACTGTGCCGCCGTATGCGCACGGTGGCCGAGATCGCCGCGCTGCTGAAGATGCCGCTCGGCGTGGTCCGGGTGCTCCTCAGCGACCTCGCGGACCAGGGAAAGATCCGTGTGTACGGCACCGGTACCGCTCACGGTACGGGCCGTCCCGACCGCGCTCTGCTGGAAAGGGTGCTGAGTGGACTCCGTCGTCTCTGACGCCGCTCGTGGCGTCTCCCCGTTCGTCGAGCCCGAGCCCGACGAGACGTTGCAACCCTGGCAGACGGACCGCACCCGAGCCCCCATAGCCACCAAGATCGTGGTGGCGGGCGGCTTCGGCGTCGGCAAGACCACCCTCGTCGGCACCGTCTCGGAGATCGAGCCCCTCCAGACGGAGGCGCTGATGACCGAGGCCAGCGAGGAGACCGACGACCTCACCGGCACCCCGGAGAAGACCACCACCACGGTCGCCATGGACTACGGCCGTCTCACGCTCGACGACGACCTGGTGCTCTACCTGTTCGGCACGCCGGGCCAGCAGCGGTTCTGGTTCATGTGGGACGACCTGGTGCGCGGCGCGATCGGCGCCGTCGTCCTGGCCGACACCCGCCGCCTGAAGGACTGCTTCCCCGCACTGGACTACTTCGAGAGCTGCGGACTGCCGTACATCGTCGCCGTCAACCACTTCGACGGCAGCGAGCTGTTCGAGCCGGACGACGTGCGGGAGGCGCTGACGATCCCCGCGCACATACCTGTCATGATCATGGACGCGCGGCGCCGGATCTCGGTGATCGAGACTCTGCTGGCCCTGGTGGGCCACGCGCTCGACGAAACCCCCGAGTAAGGCCCTTCAAGGAGAGTTCCCCGCATGCGGAAGATACTCGTCGTCGGAGCCGGCCAGTCCGGTCTCCAGCTCGCCCTCGGCCTCCAGTCGCACGGGTACGAGGTCACCCTGATGTCGAACCGGACCGCGGACGAGATCCGCTCCGGCCGGGTCATGTCGACACAGTGCATGTTCCACACCGCCCTGCAGCACGAGCGCGACCTCCAGCTGAACTTCTGGGAGCAGCAGGCCCCGAAGATCGGAGGCCTCGGCGTGTCGGTCGCCGCCCCCGGCTCGCACGACCCGGGCCCGACGCAGCGCGCGATCGACTGGGTGGGACACCTCGACGGGTACGCGCAGTCCGTCGACCAGCGGGTGAAGATGGCGGGCTGGATGGAGACGTTCGCCCAGCGCGGCGGCCAGCTCGTCATCCACGGCGCGGCGGTCTCCGACCTCGACTACTTCTCCCGCGCCTACGACCTCGTCCTGGTCTCGGCCGGCAAGGGCGAGCTCGTCCAGATGTTCGGCCGCGACCCGCAGCGCTCCCCCTACGGAGAGCCGCAGCGCGCCCTCGCCGTCTCCTACGTCCACGGGCTGGGCCCGCGCCCGGAGCACCCGGACCTGGAGGCGGTCCGCTGCAACCTCGTCCCCGGCGTCGGCGAGCTCTTCGTCATGCCGACGCTCACCACCTCCGGCCGCGCCGACATCCTCTTCTGGGAGGGCATACCCGGCGGCCCGCTGGACGTCTTCAACGGCGTCAAGGACCCGGCGGAACACCTCTCCCTGACCCTGGAGCTCATGGAGAAGTTCACGCCCTGGGAGCACGCGCGAGCCACCAAGGCCGAACTGACCGACGCCGGCGGCACGCTGTCCGGCCGCTACGCGCCCACCGTCCGCAACCCCGTCGGCCGGCTCCCCGGCGGCGGCCTGGTGCTCGGCGTCGCCGACGTCGTCGTCGCGAACGACCCGATCACCGGTCAGGGCTCCAACTCGGCGTCCAAGTGCGCCGCCGCGTACCTCGCGTCGATCCTCGAACAGGGGGAGAAGGAGTTCGACGAGGAGTGGATGCAGGCCACCTTCGACCGGTACTGGGAGACGGCCCAGCACGTCACCAAGTGGACCAACGCGATGCTGGCCCCGCCGCCGGAGCACATCGTCAACCTGCTGGGCGCGGCCGGGCAGCTGCCGCCCGTGGCTGATCGTTTCGCCAACGCCTTCAACGACCCGGCCGACTTCGAGCACTTCTTCTACGAGCCGGACAAGACGGCCGCCTACCTGACGTCGGTCGCCGGAGCCTGACGAACCGGCGGCGGCTCGTAGCGGCCCAGCGGCTTCCCCTCCGGGTCCGGCCGTACCGCTCCGAGCACCGGCTGGGCCGCGATCGGGGTCACCTTGACCTTCTCGCCCGTCCTCGGCGCCTGGACCACCTTGCCCCCGCCCAGGTACATCGCCACATGGGTGGCCTCGGGGAAGTAGATCACCAGGTCGCCGGGGCGCAGCCGCGTCAACGGGATCCTCGTCAGCCGCGCCCACTGCTCCTCGCTGGTGCGCGGGATCGGCGTCCCGGCGTGCCCCCAGGCCTCGGACGTCAGGCCCGAGCAGTCGTACGACCTCGGGCCCTCGGCGCCCCACTCGTACGGCTTGCCGATCTGCCGCACGGCATACCGCACGGCCTGCTCACCCTCCTTCGACGGCTTACGGTCCTCCCCGGGCGCACCGAGTGCACCGGACGCCACCAGCTTCTCCTGCGCCTGGGCGACCCCCTTCTTCTCCAACTCGGCGAGGGCGGCGAGCTGCTCGGCGGTGAGGGAGGCGAGGAGTTCCTCGACGTCGTCGAGGCGTCGGCGGACGTCGTCGCGCTCCTTCTTCGCGCGCTCGGCGAGGGTGAGTTGGTCGTCGAGGGCGGCGCGGGCCTTGCGGGCCAGCCCGTCGGCCTTGCGTTCGCCGCTCGCCAGCCGCCCGACCGTCTCCGCCCGCTCGCGCGCCAGCCGGCCGATCACATGCCCTTGATCGAGGGCGTGTTGCGGATCACGGGCGAGCAACAGCCGTACGTAGGGGGAGATGCCGGTGCTGCCCTGGTACTGCTGCCGGGCCAGCCGTCCGGCCGCGCCTCGGCTGTCGTGCAGGGAGAGCCGGGCCCTGGCCAGCTCGGCGTCCAGCCGCCCGACCTCGGCCCGCCGCCGCCTGAGCTGCTCCTCAGTGGCATTGAAGGCCTCGGTGCCCCTCTCGACCTCCCGATACAACCGCTGAAGCTCCCCCAACAACACCCCAACAGCCCGCTCCCCACCCCCGCCTTCGGCGCCGCCGTCTCCCACACCCCCGCCGCCTGCCACGCCCCCGCTTTCGGCGCCGCCGTCTCCCGCGCCCCGGCCTTCCGCGCCTCCGCCTTCGGCACCGCCGTCTCCCGCGCCCCCGCCTTCGGCACCCCCGTCTCCCACGCCCCCGCCTTCGGCCCCGCCGCCTCCCGCGCCCCGGCCTTCCGCGCCTCCGCCTTCGGCACCGTCGGCTTCGACCCCCGCCCCGGCCTCCACACCGGACCCGGCGGTGTCGCCGACGCCGAGGTCGACGCTCCCGGCTGCGGTCCCCGACGGTTGCTCCGCATCGAGGTCCCCGCCCCGGTCCCCGGGGGTTTCACCGTCGTCCGGTGCTCCGGCTCGGTTTCGTGAGGGTGTGCCGTCGTCCGCTGTTCCCGCTCGGTTTCGTGAGGGTTTGCCGTCGTCTGGTGTCCCGGCTCGGTTTCGTGAGGGTGTGCCGTCGTCCCGTGTTCCCGCTCGGTTTCGTGAGGGTTTGCCGTCGTCTGGTGTCCCGGCTCGGTTTCGTGAGGGTGTGCCGTCGTCCGGTGTTCCCGCTCGGGTTCCTGAGGGGCGGCCGTCGTCTGGTGTCCCGGCTCGGGCCTCTGAGGTTTCGCCGGCGTCCGGTCTTCCGGCTCCGGCCATCGATGGCTTGCCGGCATTTGATGTCCCGGTTCCGGTCGCCGACGGTTCGCCGTCGTCCAGGTTCTCCGAGGCGACCCTCGTCCGTCCGCCCGGCTGGGGGCGCCCCGCGGCGGCCGGCGCCCCGCCCGCCCGCTCCGCGCTCTCCCGGGCGGCCAGCGCCCGTCCTTCCGGCCTCGGGGCCATCAGGGCGGCCACCACCAGTCCCCCCGGTTTCAAAATGCTCGGGACGGACTCCGCCAGTCTCCCCGGTTTCAGGGCGCTCGGGACGGACTCCGCCAGTCCTCCCGGTTTCAGGGTGCTTGGGACGGACTCCGCCAGTCTCCCCGGTTTCAGGGTGCTCGGGACGGACTCCGCCAGTCCTCCCGGTTTCAGGGTGCTTGGGACGGACTCCGCCAGTCTCCCCGGTTTCAGTGTGCTCGGGGCGGCCGCCGCCAGTCCCCCTGGTTTGAGGGTGCTCGGGGCGGCCGCCGCCGCCAGTCCCCCCGGTTTCAGGGGGCTTCGGGTGGACAGCGTCAGTCCTTTCGGCTTTGGGGGCTCCGATGCGGGCATCGGGAGCCCGGCGGCCAGGACGGTCTGGGCGGCGAGGGTCGCCGTGGAGACCGTACAGGCCAGACGCAGCAGCCTTCCTGACACGTCATCACCTCCGCTGCGGGGTGGCCCCTCCATCCCGCAGGGCGAGCATCAGGCGTGCGTGCGCGGCCCGCGCGCCGAGCGTGCGCGGTTCGGCGCAACGGCGTCACTCGTCGGCGTCGTCCCGTCGGCCGTCCGGCGTGGCGTCGGGCTTGGACCAGGGCCACCGTGGTCGGCCGCTCTTCTTCCCCTCGGGGTCGAACTCGTACTTCCAGCCCTGCGGCAGCCCGAGCTTCTTGCTGTGGCCGCGGGGCACGCGCCGGTAGACCAGGACGGTGGGCGGGCCGCCGGCCGCGTCGGGGACGGGGATGCGGTACGTCTTCGGCGGGTGCCCGGTCGGGCCCAGCAGCACGGGCAGCACCCGGCCGTCCATGGGCCCGCCCTCGAAGGGGGTGTCTTCACTCTTCACGCCACCAGTGTCGATCAGGTCTCCGCGGCCAGCGCACCCCGGATCAGCTCGGCGGTCTGCGCGTCCCGCGCCGCGGTCACCGTGAGGACGGCGACGAACTGGTCCACCAGCCAGTCCCGCAGCTCGTCGGCGGGCGGCTGCTTGTCCTCGTCGAGCCAGATGAGGGAGGCCGCCTCCACCGCGGTGATCCACATCCGTACGGTCATCCGGAGCCGCGGCCCGGGATCGGCGACCCCCAGGTGGCTGTAGATGTGCTCGGCGGCGGCCCGCCGTACGCCGTCCACGATGGCCGTCGTCCGGGAGGTCTCGACGACGCTGCCGCCCTGCAGCAGGGCGCTGAAGCCAGCGTCGTGACGGGCGACGAAGGTGAGGTAGCGGTCGAGGGCGCGGGCCAGGCGGGGGAGGAGGGGCCCCTGACGGGGCTCGTCGAAGCAGTGGTTCAGTTCCTCGGCGGCGGAGCGCAGGGCGGCCTCGTAGAGCTGCTGCTTTCCGCCCGGGAAGTACCGGTAGACGAGCGGCCGGGACACCCCGGCGGCCTCCGCCACATCGTCCAGCGAGACGTCCTCGGGGACGCGGTGCGCGAAGAGCGAGAGCGCGGCGTCGAGCAGCTGACTACGGCGCTCCTCGACGCTGAGACGCCGGTAGGCGGGGGCGGCGGGGGTCATGACGTGCAGCGTAATCGCCCGCCCGGGCCCCGCGCCCGCCGTCCGTCACGCTCCGGTCACGCCAGCAGCCCCGACGACCTCCACAGCCGCCGCCCGACCCCCCGGAGCACGCCGATGTCGTCCAGGAAGTCCGTCAGCCGCTTCGCTCCCGTCTGCATGATCTCCCGGCGATGCCCGCTGGCCTGCACCTGCGCCATCGCCGCACGCTTGTCCAGGCCGACGTTCGTATAGACCTCGGGGTTCACGAAGGCGACGGAGAACACCCGGGCGAACTCGCCCGAGGTGACCCTGGTGAACTCCTGCGACCACCTCGGCGCGGTCGTCATCTGGCGGCGCAGCTCCTCGCGGGCGTACCGCACGTGCCGGGCCTCCTCCACGACGTGGATCCGGGTGACGCCCCTGACCAGCGGCTGGACCCGCTCGTCCGGGAAGGTCAGCCGCTGCATCCAGTCCAGGACCTCCTCGCCGAGCAGGGTCGCGGTGAAGGAGCCGGGGGTGGTGGAGATCGTCTTGAACAGCCGCCCCAGGTTCTGGTGGGCGCGGCTCACCGGGTACCAGGGGGTTCCGCCGGCCGAGATCAGCCGGGCGAACATCTTCGAGTGCCGGCACTCGTCCTCGATCTCGGTCAGCGCGTACCGGACGTGCGCGCTCGTCGCCGCCTTGTCGTAGATGTGCCGGACGAGCAGCTGCATGAGGATGATCTCGAACCAGATGCCGAGCGAGGCGAGCGCGGCGGCCTCGTGCTGCGACAGCAGGATCCGCTGCTCCTCGCTCATCCGCCGCCACATCGGCGTGTCGTACAGCGACACGAGCTCCGGCGGCCAGAACCACTTGCCCTCCTCGAAGGGGGCGTCCCAGTCCAGCTCCTTGTCCGGGTCGAAGGAGTGCCTGGCGGAGGACGCGAGCAGCCGCTCGGCCACCTGCTCCCGCCCCTTGAGCAGGCCCAGCGCGTCCCGCAGCCCGTCCAGCGCATCGGCATCGGTGAGGCTCGTCGTCATGGCTCTTATGAGACTGCTTGTCAGCAAGGGCGTCAATCCCTGCGGCATGATCACTCTTCGGGGTGGCGGTTCGCCGTAATCCGCTGGGTACGCTGACTGTGTCTGCCAGGCTCCACCGCATGGGAGTGATCATGGGCGCCGCACGCGAGTACGGGCTGGATGAGGACTACGAGTGGGCCCGCCCGCCAGAGGGCGGTTGGGCGGCCGAGGACCTGGATCGGCTCCCGAACCTGCCTCCGCATACGGAGCTGATCGACGGGAGCCTCGTCTTCGTGAGTCCGCAGACCCGTTTCCACATGCGCACCCTGCGTCTGCTGGAGCACACCCTGCTGGAACAGGTGCCGGACAAGCTCGACGTCTACCGCGAGTTCACCGTCAGGCTGGACAGGCGCAACCGCCCGGAGCCCGACGTCCTGGTGGTCCGCGCGGACGCGGACACCGGACCCCTGCAGACCTGGCTCCACCCCGACGACGTCGTCCTCGCGGCGGAGATCGTCTCGGAGGACTCGCAGGACCGCGACCGCCAGGTCAAGCCTCTGAAGTACGCGGCTGCGGGCATCCGTCACTACTGGCGCGTCGAGGAGAACGACGGCCTGCCCGTGGTGTACGTCTACGAACTCGACCCCGCCACCAGCACATACGTGCTCATGGGCATCCACCACAGCCAGCTCAAGTTGACCGAACCGTTCCCCCTCACCATCGACCTCGCCGCGGCCGACCGACGCCGCCGGTGACCGCTCCTCGGTCCCCAGGATCCTCAGACCGAGCAGCCCAGGTCCTCCGGGATCGACAGGGCGATCGGTTCCGCCCCCTGGGCCGGGAACGACGTGCGCAGGGTGAAGGCGTACGGGGTCGGGCCGTTCGTGCGCAGGTGGAGGAGACGGGACTCGGCCTCCGCGACCGTCGGCCGGTGACCGGCAGGCACCCACCACAGGGTCGCCATCGCCTCCGCAGTCCGCTCGAACCAGTCCCGCCGACGGGAGAGCATCTCGCGGTGCCGGCCCTGGTACATGTACGCGGTCAGGGCGTCGGCGTCCCGCCACACCGACATGTTGACGATCAGCCAGGCGTCGCCGAAGACCTCGATGCCGGTCGCGTCGCCGTCCTCCGACTGGAGGCGCCAGACGAAGCCGTGGGCCGCGTCGGCGTCGGCGTTGACCGGGTCGAGGGCATCGACGAAGTCCTTCAACTCCGGTGAGTCCAAAGGGAACTTGAGACGGGCGATGTTGACCTGGGCGAGTTCGAAGGCGGCTGCGTCAGTCATGGACCGAACGGTAGGTCGGGAGTGTGCCGTTCGGTACCCCCCGTCTCACGAGTTGAGCACCGCCTCCATCACGGCTCGCGCGATCGGCGCCGCCATTCCGCCCCCGGTGATGTCCCCGCGACGCGCCGATCCGTCCTCCACCACCACCGCGACCGCGACCTTCGGCTCCAAGTCCCGCTCGCCCTGCGCCCACGACACGAACCAGGCGTACGGAATCCCGGCGTTGCCGACGCCGTGCTGGGCGGTGCCGGTCTTGCCGCCGACGATCGCGCCGGGGATCGCGGCGTTCGTGCCGGTGCCCTCCCGCACCACGTCCTCCATCAACTCCCGCAGCCGCCGCGCCGTCGAGGGGAGCATCACCTGACGGGACGGGCGCGAACCGGCCGTGGCCACCGTCGCCCCGCCCTTGCGTGTCGTCCGCTCCACCAGATACGGCGTGTGCGCCTGCCCCCCGTCGGCCACCGCCGCCGCCACCATCGCCATCTGCAGCGGGGTCGCCCGCGTGTTGTACTGGCCGATCGAGGACAGCGCCAGCTGCGCCCGGTCGAGCGAGGTGTCGAAGGTGCTCGGCGCGACCGCGAACGGGATCCGCACGTCCACGTCGTTGAAGCCGAACGCCTGCGCCGTCCGGGTCATCCGGGCCAGTCCCGTGTCCACGCCGAGCTTCGCGAACACCGTGTTGCACGACCACTCGAAGGCGTCCCGCAGCGGAGCGTCCTCGCAGCCGTCGCCCTCGTTCGTCAGCACCGTCGTCGTCCCGGGCAGCCGATAGGGGTCGGGGGAGCCGGTCGCCGCGTCCAGGTCCGTGATCACGCCCGCGTCCAGCGCCGCCGCCGCGGTGACCACCTTGAACGTCGACCCCGGCGGATACGTCTGCCGCACCGCCCGGTTCAGTATCGGCCTGTCCGGGTCGCCGTTGAGCCGCGCCCAGGCCCGCTGCGCCCCGGCGTCGTTCCCGGACAGCACGCCCGGGTCGTACGACGGACTCGACACCAGCGCCAGCACCCGCCCCGTCGCCGGCTCCACCGCGGCCACCGCGCCCTTGCGGCCGTCCAGCCCCTCGTAGGCGGCCCACTGGGCACGGCGGTTCAGCGTCGTCACCACGTTGCCGCCGGGGGGCCGGCCGCGCGTGACGTCGTTCCACAGCGGGAACGGCGAGAGCAGCGGATCCGACCCGGACAGGACGTCGTCCCCGGTGTGCTCCAGGAACGTCGTCCCGTACACCTGCGAGGCGAAGCCGGTCACCGGCGCGTACAGCGGCCCGTCCTGGTACGTGCGCTCGTAGCGCAACTGCTCCCCGGTGTCGCGCGAGCCGGTGACGGGGGTCCCGCCGACCAGGATGTCGCCGCGCGGCTGGGCGTAACGGGCGATGGACCCGCGCCGGTTGGCCGGGTTGTCGTCGTAGACGCCGGACCGGACGACCTGGACGCGCGCGGCGTTCACCAGCAGCGCCACCAGCAGCAGGGCGCAGAAGACGGCGGCGCGCCGGATGTGCCGGGTCACCCGGACCTCCGTGGGCTCTTGTCGACCGGTTCGGCGACGGCTTCGTGGACCGACTCGTCGAACTGTTGCGCGTACGGCCGTCGCGCCGAGTCGCTCACGCGGATCAGCAGCGCCACGATCGCCCAGTTGGTGACGACCGACGAGCCGCCCTGCGCCAGGAACGGCATCGCCATGCCGGTCAGCGGGATCAGCCCGGTCACGCCGCCCGCGATCACGAACACCTGGAGCGCCACGATCGAGGCGAGGCCGGCCGCCAGCAGCCGGCCGAACGGGTCGCGCAGGGACAGGCCCGCCCGGTAGCCGCGCTCCACCAGCAGGCCGTAGAGCAGGAAGAGCGCCGTCAGCCCCGCCAGTCCCAGCTCCTCGCCGGCCGTCGCCAGGATGAAGTCCGACTTCGCGGCGAACCCGATGAGGATGGAGTGGCCGAGCCCGAGCCCGGTGCCGAGCACCCCGCCGGCCGCGAACGAGAACAGCGACTGCGCAAGCTGGTTGGGGCCCTGACCGGCCTCGATCGACGCGAACGGGTGCAGCCAGTCCTCGACCCTGCTGTGCACGTGCGGCTCCAGCCGGCCGACGGCGACCGCGCCGAGCGAGGCGAGCAGCAGCCCGACCGCGATCCAGCCGGTGCGGCCGGTGGCGACGTAGAGCATCACCACGAACAGCCCGAAGAACAGCAGCGACGTGCCGAGGTCCCGCTCCAGGACCAGCACGCCGACGCTCAGCAGCCAGATCGCGACGATCGGTCCGAGGACGCGCCCGGTGGGCAGTTGCATCCGCCGGAAACGCCAGATCGTCCGACCCGCGTACGCCAGTGCCGTGCGGTTGGCCGCCAGGTACGCGGCGAAGAACACCGCCAGCAGCACCTTCGCGAACTCGCCCGGCTGGATGGAGAACCCGGCGATCCGGATCCAGATGCGGGCGCCGTTCACGGCCGGGAAGAGGATCGGCAGGGCGAGCAGGGCGAGCGCGCCGACCACGCACACGTACGCGTACCGCTGGAGCACCCGGTGGTCGCGCAGCGCGACCACGACCACGATGAACAGGGCCACCCCGAGCGTGGACCACACCAGTTGCGTGGGCGCCGCCCGGTCGCCCGGCGTCTCCAGGTCGAGCCGGTAGATCAGCACCAGGCCGATCCCGTTGAGCAGCACGGCGATGGGCAGCAGGAGCGGGTCGGCGCAGGGCGCGCGCCACCGCACCGCGAGATGCGCCAGCAGCGCGAGCACGCCGAGCCCGGCGCCGTAACCGGCGGCGCCGGGCGGGACGGTGCCGCTCTTCGCGACGCCGACGGCGCAGTAGCCGTACACGGAGAGCAGGACGGCCAGGACGATGAGGGCGAGTTCGACGCCACGGCGCCGGGGGAGGCCGACCGCGGGGGCGGGTGCGTCGGCCGCCGCCACCACGGTGGTCGCCGCTCCGACTCCGGCTTTCGTCATGTCCGGAACTTATCCAAATGGGGCTCCTTGTGAGCCTTGGATGCTTTCGAGTCGCCCCGTGTCGGCGCAGTGCCCGCGCTGCGCGGGCGCCGTGTCAGCACCAGCGCGGCGGCGTCCCGATGGTGACGATGAAGCGCGCCGTGCCCCAGGCCCAGGTGCCGTCCGTGAGGAGGTACCAGAGGCGGTTGCCCTGGACCTCCTGGCCGGACGTCTTGCAGAAGATCGAGACGATCTCCCCGCGGTGGGCGACCCGGATCACCTCGCTGGCGCGGGTCGGCTTGCTCCGCAGGAGCAGCTCGTCGGCGGTGACGCGCCCGCGGAAGCGGCGGAAGTCGTTGTCGTTGTCGGGGTCCCCGGACTGCCAGTCGCCGCCGTCGCCGCCGCCGTCGCCTCCACCACCGCCGGACTGCCAGTTGCCGCCGTCGCCCCCGCCGCCGTCACCGCCGGACTGCCAGTTGCCGCCGTCACCGCCGCCGCCCGACTGCCAGTTGTTGCCACCGCCGGACTGCCAGTTCCCGTTCCCACCGTTGTTCTGGCCATTGTTCTGACCGTTGTTCTGGCCGTTGTTCTGACCGCCGCCTTGGTTGTTGCCTCCGCCCCCGCCGCCTTGGTTGTTGCCGCCTTGGTTGTTGCCTCCGCCCCCGCCGCCCTGGTTGTTGCCGCCTTGGTTGTTGCCTCCGCCCCCGCCGCCTTGGTTGTTGCCGCCTTGGTTGTTGCCTCCGCCCCCGCCGCCTTGGTTGTTGCCGCCTTGGTTGTTGCCCCCGCCTCCGCCGCCCTGGCCGCCTCCGCCTCCCTGGTTCTGCCAGTCCTGTGGGTCGTTTTCCTGGCCGCCGAAGCCGTTGCCGTTGTTGTTGCCGCTGGAGCTGCTGCTGTTGTCGCCCCAGTCGTCGTCCCCGTCGCCGGCGAGGGCGGGGGTGATGGTCGCGGTGGCGGCGAGTGCGCCTGCTGCGGTGACTATGGCGAGACGGGTGAGGGCGGAGCGCAGGGACATGGCGATACCTCCATGAAGAGGGTGAAGCGAAGAGGGTGAAGCTGACTTATCGCCACATTAGGAGCGGTTCGCGCGCGTCGCCCGTCACACTGCGCCATCGGGGAGGCCGTCCCCGGCAGGAGGCGTCTGAGGGAGCGTCAGCGTGGCCACGGCGCCGCCGTCCGGCGCGTTGGCGAACGTCAGCCGGGCGCCCAGCACCTCCGCCTGGCCGACCGCGATCGTCAGCCCGAGCCCGTGCCCCTTCGCCCCGCCTTCGGTGCGGAACCGCTGGGGCCCGTGCGTGACGAGGTACTCCGGATAGCCGTCCCCGTGGTCCCGGACGGTGACCACGGGCCCGTCCACCGTCAGCGTCACCGGGGCCCGCCCATGCCGGTGCGCGTTGGCCAGCAGATTCCCCAGCACCCGTTCGAGGCGTCGCCGGTCGGTCTCCACGCGCACGTCCCGGACGATGACGACCGTGACAGTGACCGCGGCCTCGGCGCCGGTCCCCGACGTCCCGAAGCCGGCCGAACCCCCGAAGGCGTCGGAAGCCTCCGCCGTCCGCACCACCCGCATCGCCAGCGCGCCCAGTTCCTCGGCGTCCAGCTCCAGCCGCTCCCGCCCGGTGTCCAGCCGGGAGATCTCCAACAGGTCCTCGGTCAGTGTGCGCAGCGCCGCCACCCGGTCGCGCACCAGCTCCGTCGGCCGCCCCGCCGGCAGCAGTTCGGCCGCCGCGTGCAGTCCGGTCAGCGGGGTGCGCAGCTCGTGCGCCACGTCGGCGGTGAACCGCTGCTCGCTCAGCAGCTTGCCCTGCAGCGAGGACGCCATCGAGTCCAGCGCGACGGCGACGGCGCCCACCTCGTCCTGCGGCCGGCCCGGGTCCTTCGCGCGGGGGTCGTCCACGCGGGCGTCCAGGTCGCCGGCGGTGATCCGCCGCGCCACCTGCGCGGTGGTGTGCAGCCGCCGGGTCACCCGGGTCACCGCGACGGCGCCGACCAGCAGCGTCGCTCCGATCGCCAGCACCGACGACCACAGGATCGCGGTGTCGAGCGCCTCGATGGTGTGGGCGCTCTGCGAGTAGTCGACGGCGACCGCGAGGGCCCGCTCGCCGTCGGCGGGCCCCGCCGCCCACATCGTGGGGCGCCCCCGGTAGTCGGTGACCATCGTGCCGCGCTCCCCGGCCACCGCCAGCGTCCGCAGCGAGGTGGGCAGCCCCGGCGGATCGAGGCTCGCACCCCGCCCGAGCGAGTCCCCGGCCTCGAACGCGGTCGTCGCGTCCTTCAGTCGGGACAGTGCGAGATCGCGGGACTGGCCGACCGTCTGGTTCGTCACCGACACGTGCACCAGGACGCCGAGCAGGGCGGCCAGCGCGCAGCACATCACCGTGATGAAGACGGCGGCCTTGACGGCGAGGGTGCCGGCCCACGAGGGCAGCGCGAGCCTCATCGGCCACTCGCGGGGACGGAGGAAGAGGCCGAGGGGGAGGCCGATGTCGTGGGGGAAGGGGAGACGGAGGGCCGTGCGGAGCGCGGGGCGTGCGGGGAGTGCTTGTGGTCGGCGCCGCCGGTGCGCAGCATCTCGTCGTTGGTGAGCAGCATCGCCTGCTGCTGCTGGTCCCAGGTCCACTGCAGGCGGTACTCGTAGCCGGCGACCTCCGAAGGAGCCCGGATGATCACGGATCGCCCGGCCAGCTCGACCGCGCTGACGGCGTCCTCGTAGCCCATGACCTGCACGAGCCGGTCCTTGCGGACGGTGTAGACGCGGACGGCCGTCAGGTTGCCGGGCAGCTGCCTGAAGCCCAGCGTCATGTCGGCACGGCCGTCGCCGGTGAGATCGCGGTAGTACGCCTTGAGGACGGGACATCTGCGACCCTGCGCGCCGCTCTTGCCGCAGTCGGCCATCCTGCGGGCCGTCTCGTCGTAGGCCCCCTCGCTGTAGTCGCCCGGGCTCGCGGCGATCTCCCTGCGGACGATGGCGACCGGATCCACCTTGCGGATGTCGCCCCCGGGCACCGTGATGCCCTTGATCACCTCGGTCTCCACCTCGCCGATGTCGAAGGCCGGACTCGCGGCGGGCGTCAGATCCGGCCAGAGCTTGTCCGGGCTGATCGCGGTCGGCGTCGCTCCCGCGCCCTTCAGCTCACCGGCGTCACCGCAGCCCACGGCGGCCGAGGCCAGCAGAACGACGGCGAGACCGACGAACGCGGGACGGCCGGCACGGTAGGCGCGCCCGGTACGACCGGGGCGCATGGAACCGGAGGAACCTGCGGAACGGGAGCGACGGACGGGGCGACTGCGAGGCACGGGACTCCTGTGACTCCTCTTGGGCTACGACGACGTCAGGCCCCGTACACCTTATTCATGAGGAAGTCTGTTTTGCGTACCGGTCGGGCCGCAGATGCTGACCAGGTGAAGCGTCAGGTGAAGCATCGAGTGATGCAACGGGTGAAGAACCAGCTGAAGAACCAGCTGAAGAACCAGCTGAAGCACCAGCTGAAACGATTACTCGGCCAGCTCCTCCAGAAGTCTGGCCGTCGGCAGCCCCGCCCGCAGGTACTCCACGAACAACTCGTTGTGCAGGGCCCACGGCGAGCGCCGTGACCGTATCAGCCGGATCGCCTCCTCGGCCGAGTGCCCCCGGTGCACCAGTGTGTGCGCCACGACCAGCCCGGAGCGGTTGTAGCCGCTGTAACAGCGGACGAGAACCGTACGCCCCTCGTCCATCGCGTCGCCCGCGGCCTGCGCCAGCCGGATCACCCCGGCGAGCTGGGTACCGTCCAGCGGCCCGTCCGGAATCGGCCACACATGGTGCCGCACACCGGGATCGGGCCCGTGCCCCTGCCGGGCCCGGGTCAACGTCTGGACGAGATCGAACTCGCCCCGCACCACGGCGAGCTCCAGCTCACCACCGGACCCCCGGAACTCGTGTCCGCCCATCCACAGGCCGGGCACGATCTCGCTCCACGGACGGTCCGGAACCGGTACGTCGGGTTGCTTCCTGCGGGTCCGCAACGGCGCCTCCCCAAACGCGCTGCCCAGTGCCTGCCCAGCTCCCTTCGAAGGTAACCGCCTTCTTGCCCCGGGAGCACCCCTCCTGTTCCCATGGTCGGTGGGGTGATGGTGCATGAACGGACTGCGCGTCATACCGACCTGGCGACATGGCCAGGAGCGGCTCTACGTCTGTCTCACGGACGGCAGGAACATCGCCTGGTACGACCGTGAGGCGGGCCGCGTCAACCTGCTCGGCGACGCCCGCCGAGAGGACGTCCTGGAGGCCCTGGGCCCCTTCATCACGGGCCCCGTCACAGTCGGCCCGCCCCCGGTGCCGACCCCCGCGGAACTGGCCCGCCTGGCCCTCCACCCCGACGACGACCTGGCCCCCAACCGCCCCGGCGAGGCCCTCCTCATCGCCCTGGACCGCGACCCGGGCCCCGCCCACCGCCTCCGCACCGACCCGCGCCGCCACGCCCTGGCGGCCGAACAGACCGTCGGCGTGGCCCTGGACCGCCTCGACGGCGCAGGCTGGCGCACCCTGCACTCCGTCCCGCTGCCCGGCGGGGACCGGGTCCACCACCTGGCGATCGGCCCCGCCGGCCTGTTCGCGATCCACGCCCTGTACGCCCGCAAACAGCGGGTCCGCATCGCCGACCCCATGGTCGCCCTGGGCCGCCGGACCCCGGAACCCCTGCTCCGCCGCCTGCGCGCAGACGCGGACCGAGCCTCCTACGCCCTGACGGCCGAGGTCCGCCCGATCCTGGCCCTCGTGGCCCCCGCGGACGTCTCGGTCCCCCTCCCCCCACGCGAGGTCCGCATCCTGACCGACACGGCCCTCACCGACCTGTCCCGCCTGGGCGGAATCCTCAAACCGGCAGACGTGGAGGCCCTCCACGCGATGGCGAGAGACAGGGGAACGTGGTCGAGGGTATGAAGCCCCGTCCAGCCCGCCCATCCAGCCCATCCAGCCCATCCAGCCCGTCCGGCGCTTGAGGACGAGGCCCTCAGGGGCCGAAAGCGGGGGTCTGGGGGCGGCAGCCCCCAGGGACGGAGCGAAGCCGAGAGCGGGGGAGGGACAGGGGCAGGGGCAGGGGCGGCGGGGGCGAAAAGACCGCCCCCCAAGACCGCGCCCCCCAAGACCGCGCCCCCCAAGACCGCGCCCCCCAAGACCGCCCCCCTCATTGCACGGGCACCACCCCCGCCCGCCCCCCATCAAGCAGCGGCGCCAGCAGATCCCCGTAGTCCTGCACCCGCGGAGCGACATCCGAGGCGAGGAACGTGAGCGTCTCCGCAGCCCCACACCCCTCCACCTCCTCCCACGTGACCGGCGCCGAAACAGTCGGCGCGGCCCGAGCCCGCAACGTGTACGGCGCAGCCGTCGTCTTCCGCGCCGCGTTCTGACTCCAGTCCACGAACACCTTCCCCGGCCGCAGACTCCGCGTCATCCGATGCAGAACCAGCCGCGGCATCCCCCGCTCCGCCTCCACGGCCAGCCGCTTCGCATACTCCGAAACCTGTTCGGACGACGCCCCCCGCACCGCCGCCAGCAGATGCAGCCCCTTCGCGCCGGACGTCTTCGCGTGCGCCTCGATCCCGTCCGCCGCCAACCGCTCCCGCAGCCACACCGCGACCTCGCAGCACTCGACGACGGTCGCGGGCGCCCCCGGGTCGAGGTCGAAGACGAGCCGGTCGGCGACCGCCGGCTCCTGAATCACCCACTGAGGCGTATGGAACTCGGTGACGAGGTTCGCCGCCCACACCAGACTCGCCAGGTCCTGCACGACGACCATCCGGGCCGGCCCCTCCGACCGCGGCACCTCGGCGGTGGTGACCCACTCGGGCGTCCCCGGCGGCACGTTCTTGGCGAAGAAGACCTGCCCGTCGGGCCCGTCGGGGTAGCGCAGGAAGGACAGCGGCCGGTCGCGCAGATGGGGGAGCAGGACGTCGGCGACGGTCGCGTAGTAGTGCAGCACCTCACCCTTGGTGAAGCCGGTCGCCGGATACAGCACCTTCTCCAGATTGCTGAGCGCGAGCCGCCGTCCCTCCACCTCAGTGATCGGCGTCATACCATGAGAATCACATGAAACCGGCACATAACGCTCTCTCGGGAGGATGCTGCACGTGAGATCCATATGGAACGGCGCCATCTCCTTCGGCCTGGTCAGCATCCCGATCAAGCTGGTGAACGCCACCGAGAGCCACTCGATCTCCTTCCGCCAGATCCATCTGGAGGACGGCGGCCGCATCCGCTACCGCAAGGTCTGCGAACTGGACGAGCGCGAGGTGAGCTCGACGGAGATCGGCAAGGGGTACGAGGACGCGGACGGCACGATCATCCCGATCACCGACGACGACCTGGCCCACCTGCCGATCCCGACCGCGAAGACGATCGAGATCGTGGCCTTCGTCCCGGCCGACCGGATCGACCCGCTCCAGATGGACGCCGCGTACTACCTCCAGGCGGGCGGCGCTCCCGCCGCGAAGCCGTACGCGCTGCTCAGGGAGGCCCTGAAACGCAGCAACAAGGTGGCGATCGCGAAGTACGCCCTGCGCGGCCGCGAGCGTCTCGGGATGCTCCGTGTGGTCGGCGACGCGATCGCCATGCACGGCCTGCTCTGGCCGGACGAGGTCCGTGCGCCGGAGGGCGTCGCCCCGGAGACCTCCATCACCGTCCGCGACAAGGAACTCGACCTCGCGGACGCCCTCATGGACACCCTCGGCGAGGTCGACCTGGATGACCTGCACGACGAGTACCGCGAGGCGGTGGAGGAGGTCGTGGCGGCGAAGGCGGCCGGCGAGACCCCCCGCGAGGCCCCGGCCGCGCCGTCCAGCGGCAAGGTGCTGGACCTGATGGCCGCCCTGGAGAAGAGCGTCAGAGCGGCGAAGGAATCGCGCGGCGAGGAACCGCACCCCGCGGAAGAGCCGACCGAGGCAGAAGAAGCAGAGGTGAGCCGCCTACCGCAACGCAAGTCGACCCGCACGGCCCCCAAGCAGACGGGCGGCAAGAAGTCGACGTCGACGGCGAAGAAGACGACAGCGGCGCCGAGGAAATCGACAGCGAAGAAGACGACAGCGTCGAAGAGCACGGCCAAGAAGACCGCAGCGAAGAAGACGACGGCACACAAGACGACGGCACGCAAGACAACGGCGAAGGAGACACCGGCGACCAAGAGGCCGACGAAAAAGACGACGTCCGGCAAACGCACAGCGTGACCGACCAGCCCACCCCTCACCACCCTCACCATCGTCACCACCCTCACCACCGTCACCAGCTCCCCGGATCACCAGCTCCCCGCTCCCCGGATCCCCGGATCACCAGCTCCCCCGCTCCCCGGATCACCAGCTCCCCGGATCACCAGCTCCCCCGCTCCCCGGATCACCAGCTCCCCGGATCACCAGCTCCCCCGCTCCCCGGATCACCAGCTCCCCGGATCACCGGCTCACCGGTCCACGACTGACCCCAGACGTCAGGCAGCCTCCCGCAACCCCCCGCCCGTTCCGCGAACCCCAGCCCCCGCCCGACGACCCCCGTCATCCGGGCCCCCGCCTTCCCCGCCCCGCCGAGACGGCCCCACGAGCACCAGGCCCACGCCCACCCCCAGCCCCACCGCCGGCCACACGGGAAACTCGCCGCCATAAGCGAACCCGTGCCCGGCGACATAGGCCAGCGCCCAGACGCTCACCCCGAGACCGACCCACATCCGCCAGGCCGCCGCCCCCCGAAGCCCCACGTCGGGCAGCACCCGGCCCCCCACGGCAGCCACCCCTCGCTCCAACGGCCGCAAAGCCCGCAGTACCCCCACCAGCACGACGCCCAGCACCACCACCCACGGCACCCGCAGCGCCCACCAGCCGGCGGACCCGTAACCGGGTTCGGGAGCAAGGCCCGTCAGGTAGAAGGCGGCGGCGACGATCAGCACGGGCACCATGTGCCACAGGTAGAGCGCCATGCTGCCGGCCCCCACCACCCGCACCGCCCCCGCCACCCGTGCCCGCTCCAACACCGGCCGCGCCGCGGGCGCGACCACCAGAGCCACCCCGACCTGAGCCACGGCCCACGCCAGCATCGCGGCCGACGGCGGGTTGGTGTTGCTCAGCTCCTGCCTGGTCACCAGGATCAGACTGACGGGAAACGGCCCGACCCCGACCAGCGCGGCGAACGCGCCCCCGCCCCCCACCGCCATGGCGACCGCCACAGTCCGCGCCCGCGCCCGCGTCGGCGTCCGCGTCCGCGCCCGCGTCGGCGTCCGCGTCGGCGTCCGCGCCCGCGTCCGCGCCGGCGTCCCGCCGCCCCACACCCCGTCCCGCCAGCAGAACCCGAGCTGATACACCACCCCCCACACCAGCAGATAGTTGAGCGCGCCAACTGCCTCCACGACCCCCGCGCGGGATGAAGCCCCGGCGGCCGCGACAAGCGCACTGACTGCCACCCCGACGAGCCCCATTCCCACCGGCACCCGGACCCCCCACCGCTCGTGAAGGGCGTACAGCGCCGGTGTCAGGGCGCTGAGCAGCAGATACACCGGCAGGAACCAGAACTGCATGGCCAGCGCCCACCCCACGAGCGCGAGGGTGCCGGGATCCACGCCGAGCCCGGCGCACACCCCGACGGCGAGCAGCACGAGCCCGCTGTACACGGCCGTAGGCAGCAGCAGCCGCACGGCCCGCTGCCCCACCCACCCCGCGACGGACGCCCCACCGGCCCGCGCCCGAGCCCAGGAGCCTCCGGCCGCGTACCCGCCGGCCAGGAAGAACAACGGCATGATCTGAAAACCAAGGGTCAGCCACTGCGTCCACGGCACCGTCGCCAGCAACTCCGGCGCACCGATCTCACCGTCCGGACGCCGGACCAGCCCGGTGATCACCCAGTGCCCGAGCACCACGAGCAGAATCGCCCAGGACCGCAGAAAGTCGACGTACCGGTCTCTCCCCATGTGCCGCATGCTGCCGTGTCCCCCAACTCCCTTACGTCGAAGAACTCTTGCCGCAACCAAGCCGTGCCCGAGACGACACCGGGCCAGTCCGCTGTGAAACATCTTGACGCGCCGAATGTTACCGGTAACATCGATGCCCGTCGGAGCATCACACCGCACCCACACCGCAGTGGGCCGTCCGCTTCTGGAGTCCGCGTGAGCGACCACCCCACGGCACAGCGCGCCCCGGCGGCGACCCCACCCGACACCACCCCCCTCTTCACCACCCCGGCCGTGGCAGCCTCCTGCGCCGGCTTCGTCCTCATCGGCGTACTCCAGGCCCTCTACGGCCCGGCGATCCCGGCCCTGCGCCAGGAGTTCGGCCTCTCACCCTCCGCAGCAGGCCTCGGCCTGAGCGCCCACTTCGTGGGCGGAGTGGCCGGAGTCCTCCTCTTCGACCGCCGCTACGGCCGTACGAGCAACCGACGGATCCTCGCCACCTCCTACCTCCTGATGGCGGCTGGCGCCGCAGGCTTCGCACTCGCGCCGAACTGGCCCCTCGCCCTCACCGCGGCCCTCCTCGCGGGCCTGGGCTTCGGCGGCATCGACTACGGCCTCAACCAGCTCTTCTCCATCGGCTTCGGCCACCGTTCCACCGCGATGCTGAACATCCTCAACGCCCACTTCGGCATCGGCGCGATCCTCGGCCCGGCCCTGATCGGCGTGGTCGGCGCCGAGCACTACCCCACCCTCTTCCTGGCCTTCGCCCTCGCCAACCTCCCCCTTCTCCTCTGCCTGAGAGGCATACGCGCCCACACCCCTCCACCCCACGACGCGCACCCCACGACCCACCGCGCCCCCCTCCAGCGCAGCCTCACCACCGTCCTCGCGGTCTTCGTCACCCTCTACGTCCTGCACGTAGGCATCGAGGCAGGCGTGGGCGGCTGGGAACCCACCCACCTGGAGACCGTCGGCTACGCCGCGGGCACGGCCGCCACCGCCACCAGCGTCTACTGGCTGATGATGACCGTCGGCCGCTTCCTGGTCGCCCCGATCGCCCTCCGCTTCTCCCCGCAGGCCATCATCACCGTCTCCTGCGCCGGCATGACCGCCTGCCTCCTGCTGGCCGCCGTACCGAACCTGGCCCCCTACGCCTACGCCGGCGTGGGCCTCTTCATCGCCCCGATCTTCCCCACCGGCCTGCCCTGGCTCAACCGGACCACCCCCCACGCCCGCCGAGCCGGCGCCCTGGTGATCGCCGCGTCCATGCTGGGCGGCGTCACGGCGGGCCCGGCACTGGGCAAGGCCATCGAGTGGTCCGGCGTAAGAATCGTCCCCATCCTGCTGGCCACGGCCTCAGCCGCCTGTCTGGCAGCCACCCTCTGGCTGATCAGAGCAACACGCAAGACACCCCTCTGAGCAGCCCCCCGGAGGCGAACCCCGACGCACCCGCGGCCGCCGACGGCCGGGAGCGGGGGGGGGGGGGGGGGGGGGGGGGGGGGGGGGGGGGGGGGGGGGGGGGGGGGGGGGGGGGGGGGGGGGGCGGGGGGGGGGGGCGCGGCGGCGCGCCCCCCCGGCCCGCCCCGCCCCCCCGCCCCCCGCCCCCCCCCCCCCCCGCCCCCCCCCCCCCCCCCCCCCCCCCCCCCCCCCCCCCCCCCCCCCCCCCCCCCCCCCCCACCCCCCCGACCCCACCCACCACCCGCCGCGCCGCCTCAAGCCAACCCCTGCCTCCGACC